>JBMSPY010000014.1:0-16750 GCA_049423005.1 Cyclobacteriaceae bacterium | reverse complement strand
CCAAACCTGACACATTAGCATCCTTTATTTCTACTTCAGCCGTTTTATGGGTGACATAGGAAACGGAGAGCGCGAATGGAGGGGGAAAAGAAACCTTAAGGCTAAAATTGCCCTGACCATCAGTGACCGTACCGATTACCTTTCCCTTGACGACTACGTTAACTCCGATCAGGGGATCACCGGAGGTGGCATCAGAGACTTTCCCTGAAATGCTTGTCTGTGCAAATGCCGCCGAAACGGTAACACAAACAAAAAGCAGGGGAATGATGCTTTTCAAGTAGTGATTAACCATAAAAATTGAGTTTAGTTGGTTTTAAGTAATTCTAAAACTACGAATTTTTTGATCGTAACCGAATTGACGTTTGGATATAAAAGATGTTTAAACACTTAAAAATTAAGTTAAAAACGGCCCTACCTAGAATTACCAAGGCGATAGGCCTCAAAAACCCCCTAATTGATTGGAAATAATCAGGATTTAGCTACGTATTGCACCAGACGGTCGCAAAGCGCGTTCATTTCTTCGGACATCTTTTCGTCGCCCGTAGCCTGCAAAACGCTTTGGGCAAGACCTCCAATACAGTCTATATAGAAACGTTTCATTTCATGGACAGGCATGTCCTTACTCCACAGGTCAATGCGAAGAGTATTCTTAACCTCATGATCCCAAATGGCTAAACTTATCGATTTGGTTTCAGGACTTTGGTCCTCCGGCTTGTCACTGGCATCCCAGGTGATTCGTTCGGGTACATTTTGATCGTCTAATTCTACCGTGAACTGAATGGTTGATTTTTTCATGATTCCTCAGTTTTAACTGTTAATGGCCTGGTCTAAGTATGCGAAGTGTATCGGATCGGTCTATGTGGAGTTGTTTTTGGAGAGCTTCCAATGAGTCGAATTTAACATCACCCCGAATTCGGTCTATAAATTGAATGCCGACGGAGCGATCATAAATCTGTCGGTCAAAGTCAAATATATTGACCTCAATAACTTGTTGACCCGGTCCGATGGTTGGACGGCTACCAATGTAGAGCATGCCCTCTAGCCATTGGTGGTCAACCTGTATTTTAACCGCATAAATACCTTCTCCTGGAATAAGCTTAAACACACTGTCTGGATCTTCACTTTTTTCCAGGCTGATATTGGCTGTTGGAAAACCAATTTGTCGACCGATTTTTTGGCCGGGAACAACCTTGCCTTCAATGAAATAGGGTCTGCCTAACAATTGCGCTGCTTTTTTAACAGAGCCTTCTGTTAAAAATCGTCTTATGGCTGATGAACTGATGGCCGACTCATCAATATCTTGGCGTGGTATTTCTTCAACTTCAAAACCAATAGCAGGCCCAACTTTTTTTAACTGATCAAAATTTCCTTCGCGATTCTTGCCAAAATGATGATCGTAACCGATGACTAGTTTACGCGTTCCAAGTTTTCTCACAAGAATATTCCGAGTGAATTCATCTGAACTCATTTCGGAAAAAGATTTGGTGAACGGAATGCAAACCAGGTGATTGACGCCTAGCTGATCTAGTAATTCTGATTTCTCAGCGAAGGTATTGAGCAGTTTAATCGATGTGTCTTTTGGATTCAGCACCAAGCGTGGGTGAGGCCAATACGTTAGAACCACCGTTTCGCCATTATTCCGGGCTGCTATTTCTTGTAGCCGCTTCAGAATTTTTTGGTGTCCGAGATGTATACCATCAAATGTGCCGCTGGTTACCACTGCATAGGGCAGTGGTTCAAATAAGTCAATATCCTGGCAGATCTTCATGGGGCCGCAAATTTAAACACCAGGAATGGTCTGTGCATCTTCTACCTTAAATTCACCAATTCGTGTTCTCCGTAATGCAGAAAGGTAGGCCCCCTTTCCGGTAATTTCTCCAAAATCCCGAGCCAAGCTTCGGATGTAAGTGCCTTTACTGCAGACGATTCTGAAATCAATTTCGGGAAGAGCTACTCTGGTGAGTTCAAATACCCGCACTTCAATTTTTCTTGGTTCCAGTTTCTTTTCAACACCTTTTCGGGCGAATTTATAAGCTCTTTTTCCATCAATCTTAACGGCAGAATGTAAAGGAGGAATCTGATCCAGAATACCAGTGAGTTGTCTGGCAGCTGTGGCAAGGAGATCATGCGTGAGGCCATTAAGATCTATGGGCTCTGATGGCTCGGTTTCAAGGTCATGTGAAGGCGTAGTTTGTCCCAGGATCATAGTACCCGTATATTCCTTCTCAAGACCTTGATAGGAATCAATCTTCTTGGTCATTTTACCTGTACAAATAATCAATAGACCGGTTGCCAGTGGATCTAAAGTTCCAGCATGGCCAATTTTACGGATTCCAAGAACTCTTCGAAGCTTATTTACAACATCAAAAGATGTCCATTCGATGGGTTTATCGATCAGTAGCAATTGTCCTTCTTCCGGCTGAGGTGTGTTCACAGCAGGGCCAGTTCAACGCCGGCGTAGTACAATCCAAGTATAATCAAGCCTGCAATGATCCTGTAGATTCCAAAAACACGAAGGCTATTTTTTTGCACAAAGGAGATAAAGCCTTTTATCGCAAGCCATGCAACGATAAAGGCGACAATATTTCCAAGGATCAATACAGGAACTTCATTTTCTGAAAATCCGTTTCCTTCCTGGAAGTGTGTAAGAATTTTGTAACCGGTGGCTGCACACATCGTTGGAACGGCTAATAAAAATGAGAACTCTGCGGCCTGGGCGCGTGTTAGTTTCTGACTTAGTCCGCCAATAATGGTTGCAGCCGAGCGCGATACACCAGGCAAGAGAATAGCCAAACATTGAAATAGTCCGATTATGAAAGCATTGATTGGACCAATTTTTTTTGATTCAGTGATTTCGACAAACCAACGGTCCACAAATACCAAAACAATGCCGCCCAGTAAAAGTCCATATCCTACTAAATCTACCCGCTCCAAAGTGCGGTCAATCCAATCATTGAGTAACCATCCAAATACGAGTGCAGGCAATACACCGATCACCAATAATTTATATACGCTGAAATCTTTTAGAAATCGATCGTAGTATAAGGCCACTACAGCAAGAATGGCGCCCAATTGAATGGCAATGGTAAACGTCTTCGTGAAGGGAGTGACTTCCATACCCAGCAAGGCAGAGGCAATGATCATATGCCCTGTTGAGGAGACTGGTAAAAATTCAGTCAGGCCTTCAACGATGGCCAGGACGACTGCTTCGAAATAACTCACAAATAAATTTATTTGGACTTTTCAGGACGGCTGAGGATGGCGAAGATCTCGAAAATAAATCCCGCAACCGTAACAATTGGCCCCAATGTAAGTCCTAAAAATCCAAAACCATGTGGTTCACTATCGAGGGACATGATGATAAAACCACTAATGATGATGGCCAGGCCAATGATCATCAACTTATAGTTTTTTGGCCCAAATGGAAGTTTTTCGCGCATGGTTTGATCAGTAAAGTTCGTCCAGGGAAAGCGAGAGGTAATGTACCATCGCCCGCCAGGTGCTCCAGACAGACACAAAAATACCCACAGCAGTGAGTATTCCAAGGACAGCAAAAATTTCCAGGGGATTAACAATAAGTCTGAGTTCAGGAATGACCTCATTGGCATAAGTCACCAGACCAACCAATAGGGTGCTGGCAATTACGGATCCGGTCAGACCATACCCGGTTGCGCGCAATAAAAAAGGCTTGGTAATAAATCCCCGGGTGGCACCAACCAATTGCATACTGCGAATAAGGAATCGCTGAGAAAACAAAGCCAATCGTAAGGTATTTCGGATGAGCAAAATGACCACCAGAAAAAGTGTTAGTGAACTTCCTCCCAGGACCACACCAATGGCTGTTCGATTCTTATTGATAGACTCAATCAAGTTTGGATTATAATCTACAAAATGGACTCCCTTTATTTTTTCTAGTCTCTTTTTAATGGAGTTAAGTTGGGATGCCGATTGAAAGGACGGAGCAACTGCTAGTACGTAGGAATCAAAGAGAGGATTCTCACCCATGAACTTATAAAAATCCTCCCCGGTGTCGCGAATAAATTGTTTAGCGGCCTCCTCCTTTGAGATAAAGGTCACTGGATTATTAATTGTTTTATTCAGGAATTCCGTGGTCTGCAACTGATTCTTTAATGCTTTAACATCAGTAGTACTCAGTTCGCGTTTTAAGTAAACCTGAATCCGAATATTCTCCTGAACGACTTTTTCCAATTGCCGAGAGAAAGTCATCAAAATGCCGAAAAGGCCAGCAACAAAAAGGGCCATAGTAATGCTAAAAATCACACTGGCTGAAGGGTAACTTCCAAGTTTCTTTTTAGCTGATTTCTTTCTCATCCCGACAAAGATAAATGGTCGGCCCTTATGGCTAAAAAAAAATCCCGCCGAAGCGGGATTTTAAATTCAACCGAAGGGTTGATTATTTTACCAAAAGGGGGGCAATAACCAACGCAACAACTGACATCAGTTTGATCAGAATGTTCAGTGAAGGTCCGGAAGTGTCTTTGAACGGATCGCCCACAGTATCACCAACGACAGCTGCTTTGTGTGGGTCAGATTTTTTATAGAACATCTGTCCATTTATTTCAACACCTTCTTCAAAGCTTTTCTTTGCGTTGTCCCATGCTCCACCTGCATTTGATTGGAAGATCGCCAACAACACGCCAGACACTGTAACCCCGGCCAACATACCACCCAGGGCTTCTTTTCCAAATCCAGGCAGGAAGGCAATCACTACAGGGACAATAACGGCCATTAATCCTGGAACAACCATTTCGCGGATAGCAGCCTGCGTAGAGATTTCCACACACTTACCGTACTCCGCTTTTCCATCGGCGTCGTGGAAAATCTTTTGTTCTTCAGCGCTCCACTCATTTACAGGTTTGTCGCCATTCTTGCGCATTAAATCCAATGCGGCTTTCAATGCCGGAATGGTTGTAAACTGGCGACGAACTTCCTCAATCATAGACATAGCTGCACGACCAACGGCACCCATGGCGAGAGCAGAGAATACAAACGGCAGCATACCTCCGATAAATAATCCGGCCATAACGTTGGCCTTGGATACATCGATTGAGCTGACCTTAGCGGTAGTCATGAATGCGCCAAAAAGAGCGAGAGCAGTTAAAGCTGCGGAGGCAATGGCAAAACCTTTACCAATGGCAGCAGTAGTATTACCTACAGCATCGAGCTTATCAGTGCGTGAACGTACTTCTTTTGGAAGCTCACTCATTTCTGCAACGCCACCCGCATTGTCTGAAATCGGTCCGTACGCGTCAACGGCTAATTGAATGCCAAGGTTGGAAAGCATACCAACGGCAGCGATGGCAATACCGTAAAGACCACCGAATTCGAATGCACCAATGATCGAGATGGCAATGATGATGATTGGCCACATGGTCGACATCATTCCAACTCCCAAGCCTGCAATGATGTTGGTTGCAGCTCCGGTTCCTGACTGACGAACAATAGAAAGTACAGGTTTTTTGCCCATACCGGTATAATATTCTGTGATCAATCCGATGAGTACCCCGCCGACAAGTCCAATGACGGTTGCCCAGAACACGCCTAATGCAGTCATCTGACGAACCATCGGATTTCCATCCGCATCTGTGTAGAGCGGATCGGTGAATGACCATGATGCAGGTAGCATCCAGGTGATGATAAAGTAGCTCGCCACAATCATAATGGCTGAAGAGATAAATTCACCCATATTGAGTGCTTTCTGAGGGTCACCACCTTCTTTAACCTTTACAAAGAAAGTTCCCAGGAATGACATGATGATTCCAACGCCGGCAAGAACCAGCGGAAGCAGTACAGCAGAAAGTCCGTTAAACTGATCTGAGAATCCTTCTACCATAAATGCTGCGCCAAGCACCATGGTGCCCACGATGGACCCTACATAAGATTCAAAAAGATCCGCGCCCATTCCGGCAACATCACCAACATTGTCGCCCACATTATCTGCAATTGTTGCAGGATTGAGCGGATGATCTTCCGGAATACCGGCTTCAACTTTTCCAACAAGGTCTGCACCGACATCCGCTGCTTTGGTATAAATACCGCCGCCAACACGCGCAAATAATGCGATGGAAGATGCACCAAAGGAAAAACCTGTTATGATGGTAATAACCTGATTTACATTTTCCTGAGATTCTGTTCCAAACATGCTGCCATAGATGATGAACAATGAGCTTAATCCCAGTACACCAATTCCAACTACTCCCATACCCATCACCGAACCTCCGGTAAAGGCAATCTCCAGCGCTTTACCTAGTGAAGTACGTGCGGCGTTGGTTGTGCGGACATTGGCTTTGGTGGCAACCTTCATACCGATGAAGCCAGCAAGTGCAGAGCTAAAAGCTCCGAGTACGAAAGAAAGGCCTACAAGGGGAGATGAGGTTTCAGAGTCTGCTGTTACGGCGAGCAATACAGCCACGCAGGCCACAAAAATGATCAGGACTTTATACTCAGCTTTTAGGAAAGCCATGGCTCCTTCGGCAATATGACCGGCAATCTTTTTCATTTTGTCCGTGCCGGCATCCTGCTTTTCAATCCAGGCGCTTTTCCAGAAAACGTAGACCAGCCCTAATAATCCTAAGGCCGGCATTGCGTAAAGTACAGTTTGCATAACTATGGGTTTAGTGTATTTCTATTGAATTATGATCGAAAAAGTCCGGCAAAGATAGGATTTGGCCGAAAATTTAAAAATAACGCCGGTTTTAGTCCTTTTGAGCGAGCATCAGCCGAATGGCGGCCCAAAGCTCTTTTTTAGCCTCAGCGTCTCCAACAAGGGAGTCGGCCTCTTGGGTTAAGGTTACCCGTGAACTTCTGAAAGTTGAGGGCAGGTGCGGTTTTAATTCCTGAAGCCGATGGCCTAAAAGCACCATAAGGGGAGGCAGAGTGGCCAGGCTTTGCAATTCAGACTCTGTCAGACAAATGAGGTCTGGAGCGGGTGAGCTTTTAAGGGCATTGGCCAGGTTTTGAAGCATGACCTTTCCTTCAGGATTGACCTTGGAAAGTGGATAGGGTAGAACCAGGGTTACTGCTTCTTTTACCTTGTAGATTTCCTCTTCGTAAATGGTTCGACTATCCACTCAATCTTCTTTGATGTCAAAAATTGATTTGAGTTCATTTGCTTCCTGGGGTCTCATTCTTCCACCCAGGATAAGGCGGAGCTGACGTCTTCTCAAGGCTCCATCATACAATGCGCGCTCCTCTTCTGTTTGTGGTTCGACCTCAGGAACATCTGTAGGCTTTCCGTCTGGTCCGACAGCTACAAATGTGAAGTAGGCACTATTGCTTTGAATCTTTTTGGCGGCAGGAATATCTTCAGCCTCCACATCAATTCTCACTTCCATGGATGAGTTGAAGGCCCGGGTAACCTTGGCTTTTAAGGTGACTACATTACCGAGTTGAATAGGATGTCGGAAAGAGATGTTATCAACGGAAGCTGTAACAACAATCCGGTTAGAGTGCTTTTGAGCGGCAATGGCGGAAACAATATCCATCCAGTGCATTAGTCTGCCGCCCATCAGATTATTGAGCGTATTGGTATCGTTTGGTAAAACCAACTCGGTCATACTCACTAATGAATCTGAAGGTCTTTTTATCTTTTTATGATCACTCATTGATTTTGTGGATTTCCTTCCCAGCCTTGTTTACCGAGTAAAGGTACAAAAGCAAAGTAGTCAAACTCCTCCTTAATCAATTCATTCTCTCTTCGTGTGATGCGAAGCATTTTTTGTTTTTTCAGATCTCCTACAGGAATCACAAGAATTCCATTTTCAGAAAGTTGGTCAGTAAGTTCCTTGGGAACTACTGGAGCGCCTGCGGTTACAATAATTCTATCGAAGGGTGCCTTTCCGGGGAGTCCTTTGGATCCATCACCATGAATAAAAAAGGGTGCGTAACCCATGGCTGGCAGAAGCTCCCGGGTGCGCTCGAATAATTTCTCTTTGTATTCAATGGTATAAACCTTGGCTTTTAGTTCCAATAATATGCAGGATTGGTATCCGGACCCGGTACCAATTTCCAATACCTTATGCCCAGGCCGAACCATTAGTTTTTCTGTTTGGAAGGCTACGGTAAAGGGTTGAGAGATGGTCTGACCTTCTCCTATTGGAAATGCCTTGTCCTCATAGGCATGACCAACCAGTGCCCCATCGAAAAATACGTGCCTGGGCACTTTTCCGATGGCTGACAAAACGGCCTCATCGATTATGCCTTTCTGACGTAGTTTTTCGACCAGTTTTAGTCTTAGCCCTTTATGTTTATATGAGTCCTCAAACATTGGAAAACATGCAAAAAAGGGCATTTTTAGCCTCTAAAAAAAGTTTTTTCCAAATCATGGGAAAAGTGGAACCGAACGACATACTTTAGGGTTTCAATACAACAGTGATTTGACTTTGCCATAGCGTTTCACTGGTGTAACCTGCCCTGGTACAGCTGGCGTGGTCCAACCACGGCCGCTGTGCGGGCGGGTCAAAACCCCCCAAAAAGATCATTTTAGCCCCTTTCAAAGCGTATCCACGCTGGGTTTACCACTATTCCAAAAATGAGGCAAGGGAAACCTAATTCCTTAGTTCAGACCACCCAACGACATGTTCTCTACGGCTGCCAGTTTGAGGATTTTTTCGTAGTCCTCTGCGTTCAAATCGTTGAAGAAATAATAAACAGGATTCACCACTTTACCATTGATGTGCACTTCATAATGCAAGTGTGGTCCGGTGCTTAGGCCGGTGTTGCCGACGTATCCAATCAATTCACCGCGTTTAATGCGTTGACCTTTTCGTACCGCAAAGCCATGCATGTGGGCATATCTTGTCATGTACCCAAAGCCGTGATCGATATCGATCATTTTTCCATAGCCACTGAAACTGAATTCAACTTTTTGAACGACCCCATCGGCTGTTGCATAAATCGGCGTTCCAACCGGAGCACTGAAATCGATTCCGGGGTGCATACGTCTGACTTTGTAAACGGGATGAATCCGCATGCCGTATCCTGATGCGAGGTGAGAAATTTCATCGCTGCGCAATGGTCGAATAGCTGGGATGGCAGAAAATAATTTTTCTTTTTCTTTTGCGAGAGCCACAACTTCATCCTGACTTTTTGATTCGATGTATAATTTTCGACGGAGTTGATCGACGGAGAGCGTTATTTGTAAAACTTTATCCTTGTTGACAAATTTTTTATTTCGAATATCTGAGTAACGATCTGCGCCACCCATTCCAGCGTTTCGAACGGCGGGATCCAGAGGCTCTGAACCTAAAACACTTCGGTAAATGTTGTCGTCTCGATAGGCCATTTCTTCTGCGAGGCGACTAAGCTGATCAACTTTTTCGCTCAGAGAGTTGTAGTAATATTCCATCTCCTGCAATTCATTTTTAAGCAAGAGTTCTTTTGGTGATTCAAAATAGCTGCTATAAATGAACATTAGTCCCACAGCAAGGGCCAGACTTAAAGAAAGTACACCAAGTACATTGAAAAAAATATCCGTAGGGGTGGTTTTCACCCGTTCATACCGGCAGGTTTCTGTGTCGTAATAGTATTTTATTCTAGCCATCGTTTTTAGACGGTCTTTGGCCTGTAGGCCTGAATTATTTTTTCATTGCACCGAAGGTAAGGACCCCCGATTAGATCGATGCAGTATGGAATGGCTGGAAAAACAGCTTCCAGGCATTCCCTGATCGATTTTGGTTTCCCTGGCAAATTAACAATTAAAGTTTTTCCTCTGGTTCCAGCGGTTTGGCGTGAAAGTATGGCTGTAGGCACATATTTCAGGCTAACCGACCGCATCAACTCTCCAAAACCGGGTAATATACGCTCACAAACAGAAATGGTTGCCTCCGGAGTTACGTCGCGAGGAGCTGGACCTGTGCCTCCGCAGGTAACGATTAAGCAGCAATCTTTTTCGTCAGCCATAGTGATCATGGCTTTTACGATCTGTTCCTGTTCATCCGGAATTATAGCGTATTCCTTTTCCCACGGACCAATCAGGAATTCATTCAGGCAGTTTACGATTTCCTTTCCCGGGAGGTCTTCATAAATTCCCTGACTGGCACGGTCTGATACATTAATGATTCCGATTCGAATCATGTTGCTTAGGATTTTTTAAGTAGGTGAGGTGAACGACCTTTTTTAAACACTTGTCGTCCTTGAGCTTTACCTTTTCGCAGACGTGCCTGTTCTTCTGCCGGTAAATGGATCACGGTTGCGCATTCTGCGGAGCAACATCCGTGGAATTTATGTTTACATTCCTCGCATTGCAGAAACAGTAGATGACAAGCATCATTACTGCAGTTGGTATGCGTGTCGCAAGGTTTTCCACATTGGTGACAGTTGCTGATGATGTCATGCGAAATGCGCTCCCCAAGTCGCTCATCAAAAACAAAATTTTTTCCGATAAACTTATTTTCAATGCCTTGCTCGCGCACTTGTCTGGCATAATGAATTATTCCCCCCTCAAGCTGAAAGACATTTTTAAATCCTTTATGCTTCATCCAAGCACTAGCCTTTTCACATCGAATTCCACCGGTGCAATACAACAACAGGTTTTTGTCTTCTTTCCCTTTCATCAGGTCTTCGATTACCTGAAGCTCCTCCCGGAAGGTGTCGACATCGGGACAAACGGCATTTTGAAAATGGCCCACTTCACTTTCGTAATGATTTCGCATATCCACAATGATGCTTTCCGGATCCGAAGCCAATTGATTGAAAGAATCTGCGTCCAGATGCTGTCCCGGTTTTGTCACATCGAAAGTAGAATCATCAAGCCCATCGGCGACGAGCTTTTTACGATTGAGAATTTTTAGTTTGAAAAAAGATTTCCCGTTATCATCCACGGCAATATTCAAACGAATACCTTTTAAAAAATCTATGGAATCCAGTTGAGCGCGGAAATCATCAAAGTGCTCTTTAGGAACACTAATTTGTGCGTTGATTCCCTCCTTGGCTACATAGGTCCGGCCCAGCACTCCAAGATTGCTCCAAGCGATAAAGAGTTGGTCCCTGAAGGCCTGAGGGTCCTCCAGATGGTGGTACTTGTAAAAGGAAAGCGTTAGCCGTTCGCGGCTGTCCGCCTGCAATTGCTCCCGGAGCAACCGCTTGTCGATTGTATTATGCAGTTTCATTGGTGATTAATAGCAGGTTAACCACGGTATAAGGCCCAAAGATAACCTTTCTTACTCTTCTTTTAACCTGCTGGCCAAACCACCCTTGTTACTGATCTGATTTTTGCCTTGATTAAACGATTAAAATTTCTTCCTCATGAAAAAATCTTTCTGGAGCATGTTGCTGTTTGCAGTTACACTTCAAGCCGTGTGGTCACAGGCAGACACATTATTTACGCTATCGGCAATTAAATCTGCACCTTTTCCAAATGAATTGGTAGCCTCACCTTCAGGTGCTCGTATAGCCTGGGTGTTTAATGAAAACGGAAGAAGAAATATTTGGGTTTCTGAAGCTCCGGGCTGGCAAGCCAAAAAAATTACTTCCTACGACTCCGATGATGGTCAGGAAATTACATCGCTTTCATTTACACCGGATGGCAGTAGATTGATATTTGTTCGCGGTGGTGACCATGGTTCTAATTGGGACGACCATGTTACTGTGAATACGCAGTCGCTACCGGTGCCCCCAAAAGTTCAAATCATCAGTGTTCCTTTTTCAGGAGGTGATCCAAAAGTTTTAGGAGATGGTGAAGAGCCCGTTATTTCTTCTAAGGGCATAGTCGCCTTTCACAAAAGTGGACAGATTTGGACTGTTCCTGCAGATGGCAGTTCACCCGCATCCATTTTGTTTACAGCTCGTGGTACCAACTCAGATCCGGTTTGGTCACCAGATGGATCTAAGCTGGCTTTTCAAAGTAGTCGTCAGGACCATGCTTTTATTGGTGTGTACTCAAGCGCATCAAACCCTATTCTTTGGTTGGATCCATCTTACAAACGTGATGCCTCACCACGTTGGTCACCAGACGGAAAGCGTATTACCTTCATTCGACTGCCGGGTGCCGGCGGAGCCCCCGATTCAATCTTAAGACGTAAACACAATCCGTGGTCGATTGCTGTAGCAGACGTTGCAACCGGAAAAGCCAATGTTATCTGGAAAGCTCCGGAAACGCTCAGGGGTTCTCTTCCAACTACTCACGGAGGCACCAACCTTCATTGGGGTAATGGTAAAATTATTTTTCTGGCCTACACCGATGGATGGCCGCACCTTTACTCCATTTCTCCTGACGGCGGGCAGCCTGTATTAACAACATCAGGAAAATTTATGGCCGAATACATTCGTATGACTCCGGATGGTAAGACCATGCTGTTTGCCGGTAATGCCGGAAATGATCCACTCGATATTGATCGTCGGCATGTGGTAGCTGCTCCAATCGATGGATCGGGGATAAAAATTCTAACACCCGGATCAGGTTTGGAGTGGACGCCAGCTATGACTGGTGATGGAAAATGGATTGCTTTTATAAGCGCCTCCGCTCAGCGGCCGCCCTTGCCTGCCGTTATGCCGGCCGATGGAGGTAAAACAGTGCTCATTGGCGAAACCTTAGTACCTAAGGATTTTCCAAAAACGTTGGTTACACCCCGTCAGGTTACTTTCCCATCGCTTGATGGGTTTCAGGTTCATGCGCAGTTATTTGAGTATCCGGGAGGACCTTCAAAAAAACCTGCCATTGTTTACATTCATGGTGGACCGCCTCGTCAGATGTTGTTAGGCTGGCATTACTCTGATTATTACTCCAATGCTTATGCGCTGAATCAATACTTGGCTTCCCGTGGTTTTATAGTGCTTTCGGTGAATTACCGTTTGGGTATCGGTTACGGATATGAATTTCATCACCCGGAAAATGCAGGATCATCGGGAGCTTCTGAATACATTGACATCAAAGCAGCGGGAGAATGGCTCGCGCGTCAACCCGGAGTTGATCCAAAGAAAATCGGAGTTTACGGTGGTTCTTATGGAGGGTATTTGACAGCGATGGCACTGGCAAAGGACAGTGATTTGTTTGCTGCAGGAGTCGATATCCATGGTGTTCACGACCGTACCATTGAGCGCACACGTTCTATGGTATCTCCTGATCGATATGAGCGTGCACCAGACGCTGATCGTGCCCTTCAGGTGGCCTGGGAATCCTCACCGATTGCGTATACCTCCACCTGGCGGTCTCCGGTTTTAGTTATTCATGGCGACGATGATCGTAACGTTCGATTTAGTCAAAGCACCGATTTGGTCCGTCGGTTGGAAAAATTAAAGGTGTCGTTGGAAACACTTGTTATTGTAGATGACACCCATCATTTTATGCTACACTCCAAACAAATGAAAGTGAACAGAGCGACAGCTGAGTTTTTTGAGCGCAGGCTTAAAGCCAACAAGTAATGATGCATCGAATGGAGGAGTTGCTTCGTCAGGAATTCCGAAGTCGGTTTGGCCTTGAACCCATTGTGATTGGGGCCCCAGGTAGAATTAATTTAATTGGTGAGCACACCGATTACAATGATGGCTTTGTAATGCCGTGTGCTATACAGAAGAGAGTGTTCCTGGCTATGGCCCTAAATCAAAAAAACGTGTTTAGGTGTTTTTCAGCAGAGTTGGGATACAATGAATTTTCTGCTGATGAACTTAAAGCAGGTCACGAGTGGTTTAATTATGTCATGGGCGTGATTCATGGTTTTGGAACAAAAGGTTGGGATGTTGGGGGATTCGACTTAATGGTTGTTTCTGATCTTCCAACCGGCGCCGGGCTTTCCTCATCGGCGGCACTATGTGCTGGACTTGCTTTTGGTATAAATCACCTGAATAATTATTCACTGGACCGATTGGAGCTAGCTCGCATTGCACAGTATGCGGAGCATGCCTTTGCTGGTGTGCGGTGTGGTCTTATGGATCAATATGCCAGTCTGTTTGGTGAAAAAGATTCTGCCATTTTGCTGGACTGCCGATCGCTCACACACCAGTACCTTCCATTTCATCCAGAAGGCTACCAATTGCTACTGATTCATTCACGGGTAAGTCATCACTTAGCTTTCTCTGAATACAATAACCGACGAGAGGCCTGCGAGTCTGCTGTTACAATGTTAATGCAGCGTTATTCTGTTACCTCTTTACGGGACGTCACGGAGGAAATGCTTTTCACCTTCCGGACGCAACTGGGGGAGGAACGGTTCATGCGGTGTTTATTTGTGGTTCAGGAAATAGCGCGAACGCAAAGGGCTGCTGATGATTTACGGTCTGGTGACTGGAAAAATTTTGGAATTAAAATGTTTGAGACCCATGAAGGATTGAGCCGAGCATATCAGGTGAGTTGTCCGGAAACGGATTATCTAGTTGATCTGGCAAAAGCTTCTCCGGCTGTTTTAGGTGCGCGTATGATGGGTGGTGGCTTTGGTGGTTGTACACTAAATCTGATTGCCTCTTCCGAAATCAATGCCTTTGAACAGTTGGTTCGAAAAAATTATGTTGCTCAATTCAAAAAAGAACCTGAATTTTATCAGGTAACAGCCAGTGAAGGAGTCCGGTTAATAGCTTGACGTTTTCCCTGACCTGTAAGTGCCCTAAACCTAAACCTTCAGAAATGAACCAACTTCAAACCCCGGATTACATTGTATTCCTGATTTACTTCGTTGTTGTCGCCGGCTACGGTTACTGGATTTACTCCAGAAAAAAGAAAGCCGAAGTTGACTCTAAAGATTTTTTCCTGGCTGAAGGATCGCTTACCTGGTGGGCTATTGGTGCTTCACTGATTGCCTCCAACATTTCTGCAGAACAGTTTATTGGAATGTCAGGTTCGGGCTTTGCTATGGGTTTGGCTATTTCTTCCTACGAATGGATGGCTGCAGCGACCTTAATAGTTGTAGCTGTATTTTTTCTGCCGATTTACCTCCGGAATAAGATATATACAATGCCACAGTTTCTGGCTCAGCGTTTTAGTCCATTAGTAGCCACCATTATGGCTGTATTTTGGTTACTGGTTTACGTTTTTGTGAACCTGGCAGCCATTCTCCATTTGGGTGCTTTGGCGATCGAAACTATTAGTGGACTTAATTATATGTTATGTCTGGTAGCGCTAGCCGTGTTTGCGATTTTTATTACTCTGGGCGGAATGAAGGTTATCGGTTACACCGATGTGATTCAGGTCGCAGTGCTCGTTTTGGGAGGATTGGCAACCACGTACCTGGCTTTAGATCTGGTGGCTCAGAAATTAGGAGGTGGTGGTGTTTGGGGAGCACTTGGATTTATTCAGCAAGATGCCGCTGATCATTTCCATATGATTTTGAATAAAGGTCAGATGATGATGCCAGATGGAAAGGGTGGACAGGTTGATGCCTGGCAAACACTTCCGGGTCTGGCTGTTTTGATTGGAGCTATGTGGATCGCCAATCTGAGTTACTGGGGATGCAATCAGTACATTACACAACGTGCTTTGGGTGCTGATTTACCAACGGCACGTAAGGGTTTGTTGTTTGCAGCCTTTTTAAAGCTACTCATGCCGGTGATTGTGGTATTGCCTGGTATAGCTGCTTATGTGCTCTGGAAAAATGGTTTCTTTCAAAATGAAATGATGGTCTCCATTGAATTGCCCGATGGCACTATGAAGGACGTAGTTCGATCGGATAAGGCCTATCCGGTATTGTTGAATTTGTTACCGGTCGGATTAAAAGGTCTTTCTTTTGCCGCACTCACAGCTGCGATTGTGGCTTCTCTAGCCGGAAAAGCAAACAGCATCAGTACCATCTTCACATTTGATCTGTATAAAAAATATTTCAATCGGAATGCCTCTGAGCACAACATGGTCTGGACTGGCAAAGTGGTGGTGATTGTATCGATGATCATTGCGATTTTGACAGCGCCTCAGTTGAAGCGTTTTGATCAGGCTTTCGTGTTCATTCAAGACTTTACGGGTTTAATTTCACCTGGTGTGATTGCTATTTTTATGTTGGGCATGTTTTGGCGAAAAGCATCCGGCTTCAGTGCCTTGGTGGCTGCGCTATGCACCATTCCATTAGGTGTTGGCTTTAACGCCTGGTATCCGGAAATACCCTTCCTGCACCGAATGGGTTATGTCTTTTTAATTCTGGTGGCTATGATGGTTGTCATTAGCTTGGTGCGGCCACGTAAGGAAGGTGAAGGCGAAGTAATCGTTGAAAAGGAGATGTTCAAGATGTCGAACAGTTTTGCCATTGGATCACTTTTGGTCATGGGAATCCTGGCAGCATTGTATACGATTTACTGGTAGATTTTCAGCACCGAAATAAAAAAAGGCTGTCCGGTCGGGACAGCCTTTTTTGTTTAGAGACGAACCAAAATTACTTGGCCAAATTGAGTTCAATGTTGGCAGTGAGTTGAACGTCTTGTCCAACAACTAAGCCGCCAGTTTCCAATTTGCGGTCCCATTTCAAATTATAGTCAAAGCGATTGATGGTTCCGTTCAATTTAAATCCGGCTTTTGTGAACTGAGCTGTTTTGATCGTACCCATGTATTTCACTGGGAAGGAAACATCTTTAGTTACATCGCGTAATGTAAGTTTACCATCAGCCGTGTACGCACCGCCTTTTTTAACCAGCTTACCAACGAATTTTATCTCCGGATACTTTTCCGCGTTAAAGAAATCATCCCCTTTAAGGTGGTTGTCACGGTTTTCATTTTGCGTGTCGATGGAGGCCACTTTTGCAGTGAACTCGATGCTGGCACCGTTAAAATCCTCTGAAGGGCTGCTCACTTTGATATCTGCTTCCTTGAAGGAACCAG
>JBMSPY010000013.1:0-16776 GCA_049423005.1 Cyclobacteriaceae bacterium | reverse complement strand
TGATTCATGAAACTATTGATATGAAGCTTTAGCCAAATCGTTAACTACAAATCGCTAATAATAACCGGACTTTCCGTAGTCAGCACATACATCTGTTTTAAGTATGGACTTACCGCAAAGTTCCCCGATATGTTGGTTGGTGTGGCCATCGTATTCCCGGTCGTCTTTTCTATTGGTTCTGCCTTTTCCAGGCGCGAAACTGCACTACAGCGGTACTCCGATTTTAAGGGCCACGCTTTAGCTATCTATTATGCGACACGTGATTGGACATCCGATAAATCTTCTGATTTGCCCGAGCGAACACGGTCTCTTATCAAAGAAATGGTTGAGATGATGCGCATTGTCTTTAGTAGTAAAAACCGACCAGAGTGGCGGATGCATGAACGAAAAATGTATGAGCTCTTTTCCAAACTTTCAGGTATTACTATGGAGATGCGTCAATTGGGTGTTCAGAGTGGCGAGATTTCCCGAATCAGTCAGTACGTAAGTAAAGTCATCATTGCCTTTGATAATATGAAGGTTATTCACAATTACCGTACACCCATCACCCTCAGGTCTTACAGTAAGGTGTTTATTTATATTTTTCCAATCATTTACGGCCCTTATTTTGCCAGCACCTTTCACGATTTTGATGCCCACCTGGAATATGTTATGCCGGTGTTGTACAGTTTTATTCTGGTAAGCCTGGATAACATTCAGGATCACCTGGAAAATCCGTTTGATGAAATTGGTGAGGACGATATCAATATTGATCCGGATCATATCGTGAGTCTGATCCCGTAATATCTACTTTCCGGCGGCTGCTTTCTTCTGTAACGAAGGATTGGAGTATTTGGAGCAGATCGGGCATTTTTTCCAGTCATGGCTTCGGGCCTGACAATATTCTCTTCCGAAGTAAATGATTTGAAGGTGAAGGTTTTTCCAGTCCTTTTCTGGAAACAACTTTTTTAAATCTCGCTCGGTCTCCACCACTGTTTTACCAGGAGAAAGGCCCCAACGTTTGGCCAGGCGATGGATATGCGTATCTACTGGAAAAGCAGGCACATCAAACCATTGGGTCATCACTACGGAAGCAGTTTTATGTCCAACGGCAGGCAGACTTTCCAGAGCTTCCAGTGAATTGGGCACTTGACCATCGTATTTTTCGATCAGTATTTTGGATAGACCGTGAATGCCTTTTGACTTCATTGGAGACAATCCACACGGTTTAATGATCTCCCGGATTTCATCTACAGTCAGCTTTGACATCTCGAAGGGATTGTCTGCTTTTTCAAAAAGGATAGGAGTAATTTTATTTACACGCTCATCGGTACACTGAGCCGATAATAAAACCGAGATGAGCAGAGTATAGGCGTCCTTGTGATGAAGCGGGGGCTCAACTTCAGGATACAATTTGTTCAATATTTTATGGATGGCTTGTGCCTTTTCTTTTTTAGTCATGACCGTGGCAGGTATGGAAGTGGGCTGCAATCTTGTAATTTTTGATTCATCCACCTATACTTGCGCGTTCGAAACATTGAATTTTCCTAACCAACATTCATCAGGATGAAAACCATAGACCAGATCAATTTCAGCGGAAAAAGGGCTCTGATTCGCGTTGATTTTAACGTGCCTTTAGATAAATCTTTCCAGGTCACTGACGATAACCGCATTCGTGCAACGATCCCGACCTTAAAGAAGATCCTGGCTGATGGTGGCAGCTGTATTTTGATGTCACATTTGGGTCGACCAAAGGAAGGTCCTGAGGAAAAATATTCCCTGAAACATACCCTTTCCAAGACTCAGGAGCTTTTGGGTGTGCCTGTAATTTTTGGTGGTGATTGCATTGGTGATGAGGCGTATCAGCTAACAGCCTCCCTGAAACCTGGTCAGGTGGTCATTCTAGAAAATTTGCGCTTTTACAAGCAGGAGGAAAAAGGAGATGAGTCGTTTGCTGAAAAGCTTGCGCGTCATGGCGACATTTATGTCAATGACGCTTTTGGTACGGCTCACCGTGCACATGCTTCTACTACCATCGTAGCTAAATTTTTTACAGAAAAGTGTGCTGGATATGTTTTGGCAGCTGAGGTTGAAAATGCCGAGAAGGTTTTGAAAAATGCCGCGCGGCCGTTCACAGCTATTATGGGTGGCGCTAAAATTTCTGATAAGATTCTCATCATTGAGCAGTTGCTCAACAAAGTTGATCATTTGATTATAGGAGGAGGGATGGCGTATACCTTCTTTAAAGCAATGGGTGGTTCAGTTGGAAACTCATTGGTAGAAGCGGATAAGCTTGATTTGGCTCTTCAACTTATTCAAAAAGCAAAAGATAAGGGCGTGCAGCTTCATTTACCTGCAGACTCGGTTGTAGCCGATAAGTTTGACGCAGCTGCTCATACCGCTGTTTCCAATAATCAATCTATTGCCGATGGTTGGATGGGATTGGATATTGGGCCAGAAGCCACCCGTCAGTTTTCTGATGTCATCGGGCAATCCAAAACCATTCTTTGGAATGGACCGATGGGTGTATTTGAAATGAAGCCATTTTCGAATGGTACACGACAGGTTGCTGAAGCAGTTGCAGCAGCAACTAGCAAAGGTGCATTTTCCTTAATTGGTGGTGGTGATTCGGCTGCTGCTGTAGCCATCTTCGGATTTCAGGATCAGGTAAGTTATGTTTCAACCGGTGGCGGAGCCTTACTTGAATATTTTGAAGGTAAGGAATTACCCGGTGTAAAAGCCTTGCAGGAGTAGAATCTACTTTGGGTGAACCAACCAAAATTCATCGTAGCGAATTTCACCTTCCTCAAGTAATTCACGGATGACCTCTATAAAAAGGTGGTGATCGGGTGGCGTTATTTCAGACTCCAACTCATCCAGGCTTCTGGGTTTCTGGGATACGATGGTAAGAATTTGCTCGCGAAAGGAATTCCATCGGGTTTTATCCTTTCTTTTTTTCTCTTCCAGACACCGGTCGCAGATTCCGCATTTTTGTGGAAGTTTTTCATTAAAATAGTTGAGCATGACTATCTGTCGACATGTTTTGTTCTGACGGGTGTAGTGAATCATAGCTTCCGATTTTTCGGTCATGATTCGTGCCCGCTTGGCAAGGTCTGCTGTATTTAACGGTAGTCGATTGGCATCCCAACGAGGGGTAATCCAGGTAAGCAGCGGTATTTCAGAGGCTGGTTGGTACCGTAGTATTTTAAGCTCTTTTAGGTGTTGCAGTTGACTTTTTACCTCTTTAATGGTTCGATTGATTTGTTGGGCTATTCGTGGTTCTGAAATGGTTACAAATTCAGAAAATACCTCTGCTCCATAGAGACGTAGGATGCTTTGAATTAAGGGTTCAAAATCTTCGTTTGCAATTTGAAATTGGTACAACCTTGATTTATCCACATTCAGATTAAGTGTGGCTGGTTTGTGGTGGCGATCTTCTATGTGGATGAATCCAGATTCCTCCAAGCGTCGGAGGGCTAAGTGGGCTTGCGATTTTTTAAAGGAGAATTTACTGGTAAATTCTTCGAAGTCGAATGGGTAACTAACCGCTTCGCCAGCTCCTTCGGCCAGTTGAAAATGATTAGCTAGTCCCTGATATATTTTTCGAAGGTATTCTGCATCGGGTAGTGCTTCCTTTGAATAGGTCTCCAGCGCTGTAATATCGGACTCATTGTATAAAAGAACCGCATAGGATCTCTTTCCATCACGACCACCTCTTCCGGCTTCCTGGTAGTATGCTTCCAGACTTTCCGGCAGACCTAGATGTATTACGAGCCGTACATCTGGTTTATCAATACCCATTCCAAATGCGTTGGTGGCCACCATAACCCTCTTTTTATTGGTGATCCATTCTTCCTGTCGCTGGGCGCGTTCATCAAATTTCATTCCTGCATGGTACCAGGTTGATGAAATGCCTTTTTGTCCAAGAAAAGCCGCAATCGATTTGGTTCCTTTTCTTGAGCGTACATAAACGATTGCTGGTCCGTTTACCCGCTTAAGAATTTCTGTCATCGTTGCTTCCTTATTTTCCGCCTTACGCACGACAAAACTGATGTTGTCGCGTGAAAAACTTCTTTGATGCAGGGCTGGTTGACGAAGATTGAGCTTGGTGGTAATATCCTTCTTTACACGCTCTGTAGCAGAAGCCGTTAGGGCAATGAGCGGAACTTTGGGATGGATTTCACGAATGGTTCCAATCTTTAAGTAGGCTGGTCTAAAGTCATACCCCCATTCTGAGATGCAGTGGGCTTCATCAACGGCAATTAGCGAGACGGTCATTTTAGCCAATCTTATTTTAAAAATTTCTGTTTCTATTCTTTCGGGCGACAGATACAACAATTTTATTTTCCCATAAATGCAGTTATCGAGGGTGATGTCGATTTGTTCTTTGGTCATTCCGGAATGAATGACGGCACATTCGATGTTTCGTTTTTTCAGTTGCTGAATCTGATCTTCCATTAGGGCGATCAAGGGAGAGATGACGATGCAGACCCCCTCCATAGCCAGCGCTGGAACTTGATAGCAAATAGATTTTCCTCCTCCGGTTGGCAGCAGGGCTAGTGTGTCTTTACCAGAGAGCAGGCTCGAGATGATTTGATCTTGTGGGCTTCTGAAATGCTCATAGCCCCAGTATTTTCTGAGAATTTCCTGCGGTGTGTACTGGATTATAGCCATGAGTATTGCAAGTTAATGAACCGGGCTCACTCCGAGTTGACTTCTGGTTTAAGGCTGCAAAAGATCAGACAAACCAAAAAGGAATGCAGTAACCATCAGGATGATTATCCAGTATCGATTTCTGGTTATGAGGAATCGCTCGGAGGCTAGCAGTAGCGTGGCTAATGCAACGGCTTGTTCGGTATGGATATGGATGTCTGCAAACGGACCTAGCGGTAATTGCCCGATCGCGCTTGTTATATAATTCATCAGTGTGATCAGTTTTGAGAGCACCCAGCCTGCCGTGGGTGCCAGAAGGGGAATCAATGAAAGTGGAAGAAAGGCCAATCCAACGAAAAGAGCTAGAGACGATAATGGTATGATCAGGAGATTCGCCGGTATGAACCATACCGGTAGTTGATGGAAATTAAGTAGGGTAATTGGTAATGTGGTGAGTTGAGCAGCTATTGAGATGCTCGTAAGATTCCATCCGCTGAACACCATGCGTGAGCTCGGTTCCCATAGTCGGAGAATTAATGGATGAATCCAGACAATTCCAAGAACTGCCAGATACGAGAGCTGGAAACCGATTCGTGTAATCAGCCAGGGATCTGAAAGTAGTAGTATGAAGGCTGACGCTGCGAGTGTGTTGTACATGTTTGATCTGAGACCAAAGGGTCTGCTAACAGCAATTAATGTGAACATTACCACAGCCCGTAAAACCGAAGGGGATAATCCGGTTATTAAGGCGTAGCTCCAGAGAAGTCCTATTGTGAGTATACTGATCAGGTGGTTTCCGCCATATACTTTTTTAAGAGGTTGGGTAAGTATCAAAATTATCCAATACAACAAGCCAGTGTGAAGTCCTGACACTGAAAGCACATGAAGAGTGCCAGTAACGGCATAGTGCTTATTAAGATCTGGGTCGAGCTCATCGGATTGACCAACCAGTAATGCGGTAGCGATGGCGCGTTCATTTTTTCCACTGACGAACGAATGAATTTGTGTTATGCACCACTTTCGCAGATCAACGGCCAGGTGATAAAGTGTGTAGGGTCTACGTCCAATGACCACCAGCTCATCAGAAAAAGGATAATCTTTAAAGAAAATATTTTTTCGCTTTAGGTATTCGGCGTAGTTGAAGGTGTCTGATGAGGAATTTGATTTTACTGGTTTTGGCGAACCATGGATTAACAAGACATCTCCATGTTGTATTTGTGGTTTGGTTTTAAAGTAACAGTAAGACTTACTGTAATACCGGTTCCACGAATTTTGGGATTTTACTAATTGGATTTCTGTCAGGCAGCGGTATCCAGTTGCCATTTTTTCGGGCTGCTCGATTACCTCGGCCACATAACTGCTAATTTTTAGGTTGAATTTTAGGAGGTGGTCTGGTTGACTGGATTCATCAAATTGGCTGGTCACAATCCACCCCAAGCCAGCAATAGAGAGCAGTCCAAAATACCCTGACCATTTACGAAGCAGTTTAGTTTGAAATATAAGGTAGAAGCTGATTAGCACTAAGATTATTACCCAGGCGCTGCTCAGTTGGAGGTACTGATTCGTAAGTTGGTGGCTAGCCATTCCAAGGAGGTAAAACCCCAGAATGCGAACCATTGGGATGGGTGTCCAGCGAACCATTTTTCAATAAAATTGAACCTGGAAAATTACCTAGTAAGGGAATGGTGATTCCGGCTAAAGTAAGCGATAGCCGAATGCTTTAGTGATACTAGAGCTAAAGTACCCTGAATCAGATGCCCAGCTCTTCCTTATTTTTTTTCAGCGTTTCGATGATAAAAGCGATGTGATCGTGTAGCTCTACTTCAAATAATTCAGCGCCTTTGTAAACCTCATCTCGTTCTACTTTCGCAGCGAACCCTTTGTCTTTTAATTTTTTGATCACTGATTTAGGTTCCAGGGTTGCGATTCCTTCAGGGCGTACCTGGCTGCAGGCTACAATGAATCCTGTCAGTTCATCACATGCCAGAAGTGCTTTGTCCATCAAGCTTTCATAAGGAACATTCCATTTGGTATAGTGTGCCGAAACAGCATGCGCAATTTCTGGTTCTCCCAAATCATTTAATTTTTGAACGATAATGGCTGGATGTTTTTCTGGAAATTTTTCATAATCGGCATCGTGCAGGAGTCCAGCGATGGCCCATTTTTCTTTATTCTGATTTAATCTTTCAGCATAGGCTTCCATCACCAGTTCCAATGTGCGCATGTGCCGGCGAAGGGCTGGAGAATCCGTCATTGCAGCCATAAGCTGGTATGCTTCTTCCGTAGTCATTATACTTTTACCTTTTTATTTTTTCTATGCAGAAATGCATTTATGCCCAATGCAATGACCAGGATACTTATTACGGCAACAATTACTGCCAATTGCGTACGTTGCAATTCAATGGTTTTAAGTAATTCTTCTTGTTTGAGGGCTTCTATTTGTTTTTCCTTTTCCTGAATATCA
This sequence comes from Cyclobacteriaceae bacterium, assembly GCA_049423005.1. GTDB lineage: Bacteria > Bacteroidota > Bacteroidia > Cytophagales > Cyclobacteriaceae > ELB16-189. The sequence continues at coordinate 9,680 of JBMSPY010000013.1, read as the reverse complement.
ATAACCATTTCCATTTGTGCGATGCGTCGGCCGCTTTCCTCGCTGAATACTTTTTCCCTGGCCTGTTCGTATTCCAACATCATCTTATAGGCATCTGCCATTCGGTTTTCGCGTGCATAGGTCTCAGCCAGGGTTTTAAAGATTTGTGGTTCAAAGTAGAAGGCTTGCAAGGTGCGGCAGATATTTAGTGCTTCGAGCAAATTCCGTTCAGATCCTTTTAAGTCGCCTAAAAGCAATAAGGCGTTGGCCGTGCTACTTTTTACATTCATCAGGGTGAGCTGATCATTTTCACCTGTTGATTTTTCTGCCGCTTTCGCCAGAAATTCGAGAGCTTCTTTTGCTTTATTCTGGCGAATAAGGACGTTACCCGTATTCAGTAAGGCATCTGTTGGCTCTAGTTTTAATGCTTCGCTTATCTCAGTAGACTGGTTGAAGAAATCCAGAGCTTCCTGGTATTTCCCTAAATCGCTGTATACATTACCCAGGTTATTGAGAGTTATAATCAACCGACTGGAGTCCTTGAGTTCACTGAAGGCTTTTAGGGATTCTTCAAAAAATTGCTTTGATTTTTCGAAATCTTTTTTGAGCGAGTAGATGGTTCCAATGTTGTTATGGGTAGCTGCTGCTCCATCTCTGTTTCCTGTTTTCCTGTAAATGGATTCAGCGGTGAGGTAGTTTTCCAGGGCTTTATCCAATGCTCCTTGATTTTTATAAGCAACACCAAGATTATTGTAAGAAGCAGCCATTCCATTAGCATCCTCGAATTCCGTAGCTAGGGTTAATGCCTCTTTAGTGTAGCCAGTAGCTTTTACAGGATCTTGATTGATGTAGGCTTTGAAAAGAAGATTCAGCACTTTAACTCTGGAAGTGCCTTTTGCTGTTTGTAATTGCTGTTCCAGGCTATCGGCGGGTAATACTAAAGGCTCCTGTGCCAACGCGAAAAAGGATGCAGCAATAAACGCAACCGTCAGTTTTTTCATTTTTTTTATTTGACTATCAAATGTAATTATTTGAGGCCATGATTAATAGCTTAAATTAGGCCGATAATAATGGTATGAAGAAATATCTGTATTCGGGGCTTATTTTTTTGATCTGCAGTCCGGTTCTGGCACAACAATCAAAAAAACATGCAGAGGTCATGAAACCAATTGAGACTGTATTTAAGGCAATGGAAATTGGTGATAGTGCCTTGCTTGGTTCGGCGTTTTACAAAAAGGTTGCTCTGTCAACAATAGTCCTTGATGGTTCACTCGAATTAAAAAATCTTCTCTTTGAAAATGACCTTAGTGGCTTTAAGAAGGCTGTGGCGGCAGTGAAAAAAGAGCCGTATCGTGAACCGATTTATGAAATTGAAATTCAGCGCGAAGGAATTTTCGCTCAGGTCTGGGCAAAGTACTCATTTTATATTGGCCCTAATTTTCACCATTGCGGTATCGATGCTTTTCAGTTGGTGAGTACAGAAGCGGGATGGAAAATTTTCTCTCTTACCGACACGCGGCAGGTTAATGGCTGCGTTATCCCTGATTGGGTTCGCCGAAAATATGAAGGCGCCAAACCTTAATGACAAAATGCAAAAGCTTATTCTGGCATTCAGTCTTATTTTTTCGACCCTCCATGCGCAGGAAGAGCTTCGAATGAGTATTTTTTTTGATGGGGGTAGTTATGAAATCGGCGAGCTTCAGGAAAAAAGTTTATTGAAATGGTTGGATTCAATACCCAATCTGCTTGAAAAACATCAGATTGAATTAATCAGTCATACCGATCCGGTAGGAGGTCGCCGATTTAATCAGTGGCTGTCTCGCATGCGTAGCGCAGTGGTTAACGATTTGCTGATCCGGAATTATATTCCTCAGGAAATGATTCATGTTCGTGACTGGGGCTTTGAACGTCCGATTTACGACAACGCTACTACTGGTGGTCGAATCCTGAACAGAAGGGTGGATGTAATTGTCCGCCCGGTAGCCTTCTAAATTTGTATTTTCGTCTCAAATTTTACTCACATGAAATTCGGTACCAAAGCTGTCCATGCCGGGGTTTCGCCCGATCCAACCACAGGGGCCATTATGACCCCCATTTATCAAACCTCTACGTATGTTCAGGAATCACCTTCCAAGCATAAAGGTTACGCCTATGCACGCGGCGCAAACCCGACTCGTAATGCGCTGCAGCAAAGTATTGCTGCTTTGGAAAATGCAAAGCAGGCCATTTGCTTTAGTTCTGGTATGGGGGCTACAGATGCCGTTATCAAACTTCTGAAGCCCGGGGATGAGGTTATTACAAGTGATGATCTTTATGGAGGATCGTACCGGTTGTTCCGTAGGGTTTATGAAAAGTTTGGGATCAAATTTCATTTTATTGATCTAACCAATGTAGCCAATGCCATTCCGTTGATCAATGCCAATACACGGCTGATGTGGATAGAGACTCCGTCTAATCCACTTATGCGGATCATCGATATCCAGGCATGTACCGATCTATGTAAAAAGCACGGAATGTTATCTGTCGTTGATAATACGTTTGCTTCACCCTACCTTCAAAATCCATTAGACTTGGGTGCTGATATTGTGATGCATTCAGTGACCAAATATCTCGGAGGGCATAGTGATGTGGTAATGGGAGCGCTGGCCATGAATGATGAAAAGCTTTATTCCGAATTGCATTTTCTAATGAATTCATGTGGAGCTGTTCCTGGTCCTCAGGATAGTTTTTTGGTATTACGCGGAATCAAAACCTTACATCTCCGTATGGAGCGGCATTGCACCAATGGTCGTGCTGTGGCTTCATTCCTGCGTTCTCATCCGCAAGTAGGTCATGTGTATTGGCCTGGTTTTGAAGACCATCCCAACCATCAAATCGCAGCCCGTCAAATGCGTGATTTTGGAGGAATGCTTTCATTCACATTAAAAGACGATCGTCCGGAGCGGGCCGTTCGTATGATGGAGTCAGTTAAGCTATTTTCACTTGCTGAGTCGCTTGGTGGTGTTGAATCACTAATCAATCACCCGGCTTCTATGACGCATGCTAGTATCCCACGCGAGGATCGGATCAAAAGTGGACTCTCCGACAGTCTGATTCGACTAAGTATAGGTGTTGAAGATGCAGAGGACCTGATCGCCGATTTGGATCAGGCACTACGCGCCTGACCCTAAAACTTATTTTTGATATTTTTTGAGCAACTGGGCCAGCTTTTCCTCTATAGACTGTTCCTTCACGGCATCTGGTTTTTTATCCTTAAAGGGTTTACTAGGGTTTTTGCCTGGGTGATGCTTTTGAGGTTTGCCTGATTTACTCTGATGAGCGGCTGGCTGAGTCTCAAATGGATTGGCTTTCATGGACAGACCAATGCGCTTGCGATCGATATCAAGTTCTACGACTGTGACTTCAACCTTTTGCTGTACGCTAACAATGGCTGCTGGATCTTTGACAAACTGATCGGAGAGATGGCTGATGTGTACAAGGCCGTCCTGGTGTACACCAATATCTACGAAGGCTCCAAAAGCTGTTACGTTGGTAACTACTCCGGGAAGTTTCATTCCGATCTTCAGATCTTGAAGGGTATGGACACCTTCCGCAAAAACCACGGGATCAAAATGTTCACGTGGATCTCGTCCTGGTTTCTCCAATTCTTTTAAAATGTCTTCCAAGGTGGGTAAACCCACTTTGGTATCGACGTATTTATTCAGATCCAGTTTTTTTCTTAGTTCTGCGCTTCCGATAAGTTCTTTAACGGAACAGCCTAAATCTGTAGCCATTTTATCGACTATGGGGTAGCTTTCTGGATGCACGGCGCTGGCATCCAGCGGATTTCCACTCTCCCGAATGCGAAGAAAGCCCGCGGCTTGTTCGAAAACTTTTTCACCAAATCGGTTTACGGCCATTAAAGCATTTCGGTCTGAAAATGGACCATGTTCATTTCTATAATCGATGATGCTTTTAGCGAGTGATGGTCCAATTCCCGAAACGTAGGACAGAAGTTCCTTACTGGCTGTATTGACCTCTACGCCTACTGCGTTTACGCAAGAGATCACGATATCATCTAATCCGCTTTTTAATTGATTTTGATCTACGTCGTGTTGGTATTTTAAAACTCCAATAGATTTATAGTAAAACTTTACGAACAAGGATAAGGGGTCCATTAGTCGACGACCAATAGAAACGGCTCCTCTGACGGTAATGTCCTGGTCTGGAAATTCCTCACGTGCGGCCTCTGAGGCTGAGTAAACGGATGCGCCACTTTCATTGACCACGACGATCTGAATGCGTTGACTCAATCCGATATTTTTTACAAAAGACTCTGTTTCTCTTCCTGCTGTACCATTGCCAATAGCGATGGCATCTATTCGGAATTGTTCACACAGCTTTTTTATTGTTTCTGCTGATCCGCTCCGATCTTTTTTTGGTTCGTTGGGATAGATAACGGTATGGTTCAAAAGTTTTCCTTGTCTGTCCAGACAAACTACTTTACATCCGGTACGAAAACCTGGATCGATCGCCATAACATTCTTTTGTCCCAGAGGTGCTGAAAGCAAGAGTTTCCGAAGATTTTCGGAAAAAACCCTAATGGCTTCAATATCTGCTTTCATTTTAGACTCAACCCTTATTTCAGTTTCCATGGAAGGCCGAAGTAATCGCTCGTAACCGTCTTCAGCTGCCAGCATCACCTGTGGTGACGAAGGTCCGTTATGTACGAATCGGCCTTTAAGAATTTCTAGTGCTAAGTCTGTTGGTGGTTCAATAGAAAAGGTGATTACCTCCTCTTTTTCTGCCCGCCGAATGGCCAGCATGCGATGAGATGGAATGGTTAGCACGGGCTCTTTCCAATCAAAATAATCACGGAATTTTTGTCCTTCCTGCTCTTTTCCTTTAAGAATCCTGGTGGCAACAAGCCCTTTAGTTTGGAACAACTCTCTGATTTCCTTTCGGCAAGCTATATCTTCTGCGATTATTTCTGCGATAATGTCGCGTGCGCCGGCTAAGGCATCCTCACTGGAGTTAACACCTAGATTTTCATTAATAAAAGATTCAGCCAATGCGGATGGGTCTTCAGGGCCTTGTTTGAGCAGCAACAAGGATAGTGGCTCAAGTCCTTTTTCTCTGGCTACGCTGGCGCGGGTTTTCCTTTTTGGTCGGAAGGGCAGGTATATATCTTCCAGCTCGGCTATGGAGTTGGCATTGATAATAGCCCCCATCAATTCAGGTGTCAGCTTGCCTTGTTTTTCGATGCTGGAAATGATGGCTTCACGTCGCTTATCCAGTTCACGAAGTTGATTTAGTCGATCGCGTATAAATCCCAATTGAACTTCATCTAAACTTCCGGTTTGCTCTTTCCGGTACCGTGCTATGAAGGGAATGGTAGCTCCATCGTCCAGCAAACCGGCAACAGCCTTTATTGCTGAAAGTGGGATGGTTGATTCCTGTGAAATTTTAGTAAACCAACGTGAAGCAAGTTCTGAAGACATGGTAAAGAAGTAGACTTTTTAGGAAAGAATTATAAAGCTTGGACCGCCTGAACGACGGCATCGATTTCGGCTGTGGTGTTGTAGGCTGAAATACCCAACCTGGTTACTCCACCTTTCTCCAGTAAGCCAAGCTTTTCAATCGCGCGCATGGCATAGAAATGACCGTCCCAAGCGCAAATATTTTTTTCGGCCAGTTTTCTACAAACCTGTTCGGCTGATAAACGATGATGTAAAAAAGAGATGGTTGGTGACCGATGTGAAGTTTGGAAAGACTGTCCGATAATCGTCAGCTCCTTACATGCGCTTAATCCGTTGTAGAGTTTCTCAGCCAACATTCGTTCATGCGCTCCAAATTGTCGGTAGGCATCAACAATTTTCTCTCTCAACGAATTTCCTGCTCCGTATGAAGCAATAAAGTCAACAGCCGCACTTACTCCGGCTATCGCTGCGTGGTTGAGTGTTCCGGTTTCAATATTTTCGGGTGCGGCCTGTCCTGCTGTACGCAGCCGATCGGTTGGAATCTGATCGAGCAGTCCGGGTCTACTGTAGAGTAATCCGACGTGGGGACCGTAGAATTTATACGCTGAGCACAATAAGAAATCGCATCCCAGCTCCTGAACGTCAATTGAAAAATGAGGTGCGTAATGAACGGCATCCAACACCAGCCAGGCTCCGGAGCGATACGCCAGCTCACGCGCCTTTTTCAGATCATTTACCGTTCCCAAGGCGTTGGAGGCCATACCTATGGCTACAACCCGAGTGCGTTCGGTAATCTTTTTTTCCATGTCGGTGTAGTCTAGCGTTCCATTTGGAAGTAGTTCCACCTCTCTTACTAAAATGCCTCTTTCACGTAAGGAAAGCCATGGCCCTCTGTTGCCCTCGTGATCAAGTTGAGTGATGAGAATTTCGTCACCTGGCTGGAGTTTCCTTCCGATTCCTTTGGCCAGCGCGAAATTGAGGGTAGTCATATTTTGACCAATGGATATAGTATGTGGATGTTCTGCACCGAGAAGGGCAGCTACCTTTTTTCGCATATCCTCAATGACCAGGTCTGTCTCCTGAGTTGTTATAAAAACGCCGTGAGAATTTGAGTTTGAGGTTTCGTAATAACCGGAGATGGCTTTGATGACGTGAGTGGGAACCTGAGTCCCTCCGGGTCCGTCCATAAAAATGAGGGGCTTCCCTTGATGCAGGCGACTTAAGGACGGAAAGTGTTGTCGGAAGGTTTCGGTTGCAAACATAGTGCTCAAAATTATTCTGCAAATATTCCTCAATCTTGATGATTGACAAAGTTTTTCTATCGCAGATCCAAAAGGATCTGGTTCCCTTCAGTTCGTGTTTATTTGGGTGTTTTTCGACATATAATCAGCTGCTTTCGTCATTAACTCAGAAATCATCAGTAATTTAACTCCGACTTCACAGGTAATTATGATGAAAATCCGGGCTATTTCTTCCGGTATTATTTATTCTTTTCCGGTTCAACTGGTATTAACCCATCTGAAGCGAAATCAGTTGATGATTCTGGCTTGGCTGGTATTGACAGCTATGGTTACCGGTAATTTTGGTAAGTATTTAGGGGTACCGTATTTATTTTTAGACCCGGAGTACCGCGATAAGGTTGGAATTGTTAGCTTTTTTATAGTGGGCGTGGCTACGGCCGGTTTTGCTGCGGCCTTTAACATCACTACCTATATTACAGAGGGACATCGTTTTGGTTTTGTGGGAGCTCTCCCCAGGCCTTTCACGAAGTTTGCTTTAAATAACAGTATCATTCCAATTGTCTTTATTGGAATTTATGTTTTTCAGCTTTTGGCATTTCATGTCAATAATTATCCTGGCGACTCGTATGCTTTGGTCATTAAACTGGTCGGATTTTTTGCGGGACTTTTTTCATTTACAGCACTACTGTATACCTATTTTTATTTTACTCAGAAGGATATTTTTCGTTATGTCGTTTGTAAACTGGATGAGAAACTGAAACATTCAGTGCCTATGGCACGATCCAGTGCAATGAAGAAACTGGATATTGCCAGAAAGAAGCAGGAGCGAGTTGATTTTTATCTGGATTACAATTTCCAAGTTAAACGTGTAGGGCACGAGCGCGATTTTTACGATCGCCAGACCATCATTCAGGTGTTTGATCAGAACCATTTTAACTTGGTCGTAATTGAACTCTCCTTATTTGCGCTCATTATTTTTTTAGGTCTATTCAAAGATGTGCCCGCTTTTCAATTACCGGCTGCGGCCAGTTTCATGCTTTTTCTTACTGCCTTTATGATGATTGCCGGTGCCTTCGGTTATTGGTTTGGTGGGTGGTCGGGTACTGCTGCCTTACTTTTATTCCTCGGCGTCAATTTTCTCTACGGAAAGGATGTTTTTTCAAAGACTTATGAAGCTTTTGGTCTGGATTATACGCGCTCACCGGTAGTTTACAATTCTCAGAAAATTCAAGAAGTCCATAGTGCTGCCTTTGTTCGGGAAGATTCGGCACAAACGATGGTTCAGCTCACCAATTGGAGGTCTAAGTTTGACTCATTCAGGAAGCCAAAGCTGGTACTGATTGGCGTCAGTGGAGGGGGTAAACGTTCTGCCTTGTGGGCCCTCTCGGCGTTACAGACTGCCGATAGTCTTACCCAAGGGGGATTATCCGATCATGCTGTTCTCATCACCGGAGCCTCCGGTGGTTTAATTGGAGCCAGTTACTTCCGTGAGCTCAAATACCGTGAACAACAGGGTGAAGCTAGTAAACCTTGGTCGGCTAAACACCGGGAAAATATTTCCAGCGACAACCTTAATCCACTCATATTTAGTTTGCTCGCTAACGATTTATTTGTCGGACTAACCAAGTTTGAATATAGCGGGAAAGTCCATAATCGTGATCGGGCGTTTACATTCGAGGAGCAGCTTAATTTGATAACAGACTCTGTAATGGATCGTCCGTTAAAAGAATTCAAGGCCATGGAGCTTTCCGGAAAGGTCCCCATGATTTTATTATCGCCTACGATTATTAATGATGGCCGTAAGTTGTACATCGCTTCTAGACCGGTATCGTATATGAATACGGAAACCAGTGCCTTAAATGGGTATGGTCGTATAAAGACCGGAGGTGTAGATTACCATCGTTTATTTGACGGATTTAAACCTGAAAATCTTCGCTTTCTTTCCGCTCTTCGAATGAGCGCAACATTTCCCTACATTACTCCCAACACAACGCTGCCTACTCAGCCTCCCTTGCTGATTATGGATGCGGGTATTTCCGATAACTTCGGTTTGGGAGATGCTGTTCGGTTTTTATATGCCTTTCGTACGTGGATTGCTGAACATACTTCGGGCGTAATTTTCCTATCTGTCCGCGATTCGCCCAAAATCAGAGAGACACCTTCTTTTCGTGGTCGCACTCTTGTGGATGAACTCACGCAGCCCATCAGCAGTGTGTACAATAACTTCGAAAATTTTCAGGACATCAACAGCGACTTAATGATTGCTCATGCTACGAGTTGGTTTAAGGCTCCGATTCATCGAATTGATATTCAATATCAGGCTACTGAATATGTTCCGATTCTCAAGAAAATAGACAGTATTCGTCAAAATAGTGCACGCGCTTCTCTTAGTTGGCGGTTAACGGAGCGTGAAAAAAAGGGAATTGTTTCCAATCTGAATACCGAATCGAATCGGCAGGAATTTGCGCGCTTGCGTCAGTTGCTGGAAGAGTGACGCAATGTTTTTCCTGATCGGGTTCCAGTGTGTTGGCCATCTCGCGCGGCTACTGTTCCATTGACCAAAACCATTTTTATTCCAGAAGCATATTGGTGGGGCTTGCTGAAGGTGGCCTGATCCGAAATGGTTGAAGGATCAAACACCACCAGGTCTGCAGCTAATCCTTCTAAGATTAACCCGCGATCTTTTAAGCCAAATTTTCTTGCCGGCAAGGAAGTCATTCTCCGAATGGCCTCTTGAAGAGAAATAATTTTCTTTTCACGTACATATCTACCAAGGACCCGGGCATTGGTACCATAGGCGCGCGGATGCGGAACGCCGGATCCCATCACGGCAATACCGGCATCAGAAGCAATCATATTATTAGGGTAAGCCATAATTCGTTCGAGATCCACATCAGCCATGGAGAAAAAAACCATTTGCGTCCTGTCAGCGGCAGCCACGAGTTCCATAATAGTTTCAGCTTCGTTGGCCGCTGTCGGTTTTCTTCCTTTTTTAATATTT
>JBMSPY010000012.1:0-17501 GCA_049423005.1 Cyclobacteriaceae bacterium | reverse complement strand
GAGGAATGGATTCAAAATAACCGGATTTATAATCCGGAGTTTAATTATGAGGTGGTCAACCTCACTATTAACAAAAAATAAGTTTATAAAATGAGCGCAAGTCCCACCAACGCGGATATCGCGCTGGCCATGAGCAGCCAAATTGGAATTTTACTCCAAGGTTGAGGTATAGAATCTTTGGTTATTCTCCATAAAAAAAAACTTAAAAGGGTTGCGGGTATTCCAATGACCAAGTTCGCAAAATAAGCCCAAATCCAACTAATCATAGCGGCTATTAAAGCCAGAAGAACCGAGAGTGTGAATATGATTTTGTTTTTCATAGGCTTTTTTTCCAAACTCTATGTATCCTAAATTTTATTGATTTGTTGCTACCGAAACCTGATAGGGTAATTGAATGGTAACACAGGTGCCTTCACCCTCTTTGCTCTCTAAATTCACTGAGCCCTGGTGCAGTTCAATGAACTGTTTGACAATGACCAGTCCCATCCCTGTTCCCTGTATATTTGTCACATTTGAGGCCCTATAGAATGTATCGAAGAGTTTTGATTGCTCTGTGGCAGGTATCCCTATTCCGAAATCACAAATTTTTATTTCTAATTCTGTGGTTTTAAAACTTATGCTGACTTCTGGCGCAGGTTTGCCAAATGAATATTTAAGTGCATTGCTAATTATATTTCCAATGGCATGAGTAAGTAAATTGGAGTCTGCCTGAATATGTCTTGGCGCCCCCTCTATATGTAGAGATATGGAGCGCTTTTCTTTATCATGCTGACTTCGTATTTGAACGAGCTCTTCCACCAATGCGAGTACGTCCGTTTCAGCTGGTTGGAAAATAATTTTACCCGATTCATATCGCCCCATTAGAAGAATGTCTTCCATCAACCGAGTGAGCTTACTTACTTCGGTGGTAATACGGTCTAAGTGTTTTTGAATCTTCTCATCTTCATTTTTTAGCCGTATGGATAAAATTTCTGCGTTTGTTTGGATAGTGGTTAGCGGAGTTCTGAATTCATGGGAGGTCATAGATACCAGCCTGGACTTCAGCTCTGTCAGTTCCTTTTCCTTTTCCAGCGCACGGCGTAAGTCTTCCTCTGCTTTTTTTCTAATATTAATGGTATGCGCAAGGATATCGTTGGCACGACGGAGATTGCGCTCTGTTTCTTTTTGTTGGGTAATATTGACAATAGATCCGTCATAGATATCATCCAGCAAGTTGTGCTGGACTTTTACCAAACTGATCAATGCCCAAATCTGTTTTCCGTTCGGACAAAGCATTTGGGCTTCCTGATTTTTTAAGACACTGCTGATCTCAATCTGGGTCTTGAAAGCATCCCAGCGATCTTTTTCAGTAAATAAGTCTTTTATGGAAAGTTCACTTATTTGATTTTGCGACTCTAAACCAAACAGTGAAAAAAAGGCACGGTTTGCAAAAATAATTTTTCCTTCCTGGTTAAGCCTGAAAATACCTTCATTCAGGTTTTCATTAATTGACCTCAGGATTTGCTCATTTTCTGAAAGTTTCTCTAGAGCCTGTGTTCGCTCTTCACGGATCTTTTCATTGAGTGTAGTCAATTCGGAGGAGGTCAACTCCAGTGTCCGCTCCAATAGTTCTCTATCTCGATCGGAAAACCGATAGGTATCATTTACCGCCTGGAGGAATTCCTCCATTTCCGGTAAATGCTCACTTTCTCGGAGATATTTCTGAATTTGTCTCCGAAGCGTTTTGGAATACCCCTTTTCCATTAAAACTCTCGATAGGTGGTAATGGTCATGGTTTGATTGTGGAGCTCGCAGCGGGGTAAAGCCAAAACAGGTGAAATCTCTCCATTGGAATAAAAACCAGTTACGGTTGTGCCTTTACCCATGACTTCTACGGCTTCCTCCACTTCATCTTCGACGCGTTGGTTCAAAATCATTTTTCTTCCGACGCAACTGATTAAGAGTGCAAATTCCGGAGCTTCTGTACCTGCCGTGCTTAGGCTGTGACTGGCTGCTGCTCCGGCGGCGTCAATGATCCGATCAAAATTAGCTTTCATAAATTGAACGCGAGAACCCTGCGGAAGATTTCCAGCAAACGTCATGGATTGTTCCTTCTCGTCAACTGAAAGAATTGTTCGAACCAGAATCTCATCTGAATCCGGGAGTTTGAGGCTGAGCGGAAACAGTAAGGCCGACCCTGGTAATTCAGAGGTCAAGTCGCCTAAGTAACGCTTGTACAATTCTAAGGCAGACTGATTGTCTAGCTCGTACAGGACATTTCGGTCGGAACGCGTTACTATGCGCTCTGGACCAAAGGCATCCCATCCACCACGACTTCCGTGACCAACCTTTAGGTTTTTGCCATAAAAACCGATACCAATAACATTGCCGGTCTCTGGGAAATGGTCTAAACCTACTAGTGTACGGATGAATCGTGCGTTGTCACTGGCTAATCCACCGGTGATTGGTATGCGCGTTTTATTGTGAAAATTCAATCCCCCCACCAACTCGCTTCCATTTACGATAATTCCATCGGAAATGACCAAAATGTGAATTAGATCTTCTGCCTCCAGGCTTTGGTAAATACTTTTCCCGATCTCAAATGCATTTGGAATTTCTGTTATTTGCTTTTCCACGAAACGAAGTTTCGTTTTTTCAAACTCCAGCGCGGTGGCTACAATCGCATTATCTAATACTGATGTGCCGCTGATATCTCCTGAAGTTGAGGCCACAATTAATCTGGCATCAGGAAAACGATTTCTCAAGTAGGAGTAATTTTCATTTGAATCAATGAGCTCAACCGGACCAAAGGCAAGTACCATTTGCGCATGTGGTATAGAGGGGCCATTCTCTTCCCAACCAAGACCCTGGCGGTAGACAATTTGTTGTGTTTTCATAAGTTACGAGTGATTAAGGGTTGAGGAAGTTGGTTGACTATGGACTTTGGCTAAACGGATAAGGCTGCAATGCCAGTGAAGTGTGTGCAGTTATTTTCTTTTCGCCGATGTTTTTCGTTTAATTTTTGCCAGCTTTTTCTTCTGTTTTCCTCCCATGGATAAGGTGGGATCTGCTCCTGAGTTTGGCTTTTTTCTTTTTTCTGGTTGAAGGGTAAAACCATCTAAGGAAAGGAGCATGATCAACAAAAGAATTATGGTGCTTCGGGTGATCATGGTCTAAAATAAGGTTGCAACTTACAATTTCTACAAAATCTACCTGTTTAACAAGTTCTTTTCCGGGAGATTGATAGCATTGCTTTTTGACCGCATTTGTCACATGAATCCTTGAATAGGATTTTCCGCTGATTCTCCGAACTTTATGCATGATCGTTTATAAAAGTCCCTCCGCTGCAGTATCACTTATTCCTGAGCATTCCTGTATAAACTTTAAATGGACCTTGGCGGCTACCAACCTTTTAGAAGAAGAATTAAAAAATGAGGTACTGAAGATTTTACCCTACATTGAAGAAAATAAATCTGTTTCGTTAATTCTTGATGAACGGGATTTTTCCCTTCATAGCAATTTTGATCTAACCGATTGGTTTGAGTTTGAATTTATTCCTCAGGTATCCTCAGCCGGAATTTCCCGTATTGCTGTTGTCGTATCGGTCCTTAGAATTGCTGAGTTTAAGGATCAGCAAATTCAGAGTTTTCATGAGCCGGTCATTTCCTTTTTTTCCGACCCGGATGATGCGGCCGATTGGATCATGCAACCGTAGTTGATTCTTCAAAATAGACTTAGCTGTCCGACTGACTCCTTACTATTACGGGATGGTAGTTCGAGGTCAATTACTGGACCTGGACTTTTTCTTCCGGCAATCAAGATCTGCACTGCTGTTTGTTCCTTTTCAAATAATTCTTTGACTTTTGAAGGGTCGTTATTTTCGGCCGAAAGGTGTGAGGCAAAAAGATGAGACAAATCTTTTGAGCGGTAATTTTTGAATAAGGAGAGGGCGTCTAGGTTAGAGAGATGACCATAAGCTCCCCGAATTCGCTCCTTTAAATGATGAGGGTAGGGGCCATTTTCAAGGAGTAAGTCATCATAGTTACATTCTAAAAAGGCAGCCTGACATTTACTGAAATAGTGTTTTACCTGATCACACGCTGATCCTATGTCGTTAAAAATTCCGGCCGATCTTCCAGAATGCGAAATAAAAAAGCCATGCGGATCTACTGCATCGTGTTTCGTAGGATAGGCGGTGATCTGAAACCCGCCAATATTTACTTGATCGTGACTTTGGAAAAATCGAATGAGATCAATTGGTACATCAAGTCGGGCTGATTTGAGCGTTTTTTCTGAAATGTAAACAGGTGTTTTATATTTTTTTACAAAAGTCTTGAGACCAAAAATATGGTCTGAATGTTCATGGGTTATAAAAATTGCTTTTACCGTGGTAATGTCAAGATTTAAGTCTATAAAACGTTTTTCAATTTCTTTACAGGAAAGGCCGGCATCCACCAGGATGCTTTCATGGGCCTTGCCAAAGTAATAGACGTTACCGTTGCTTCCCGAATTTAGAGGTGCAATCTGCATGATCAAAAGTACATTCAAATTATTCGCTAAACTATCCGTTTAAACCTCATGATAAGGATTAGAAAACAATCAATCTATTTGTAGTAACATTGTACATAAAATCTTCGATCCATGCTTCGATCCATGACTGGTTATGGTTCAGCCAATCGCTCTGAAGGCGGTAAGCGTTACTCCGTAGAAATCAAAAGTCTTAATTCTAAATTTTTGGACTTGACATTGCGAATACCTCGTGCATGTTCTGAATTTGAGGGTGAATTCAGAGGCTTGATTACTGAAAAACTGGAGCGTGGAAAGGTTTCCTTAACTATTGAAACGGCTACAGATGACGCTAATTCATCTCAATATGCGATAAATAAGCCTCTATTTTCAACCTACTTTGCTGAATTCAAGGCACTTGCTGACGCTACAGGCGTCTCAGCAGATGCGGAGATTTTTAAAATGGCCATGAATGCCCCCGACGTCCAGCAAACTGTGGCTAAGGAGTCTCTGGATCCGGAAGAAAAGGAATCTCTGATCAAATTAATTTTGGAGGCTTGCGAAAAGTGTGATCATTTCCGAAAAAGTGAAGGTGCTGTACTGGAGAATAAATTAAAAGGATATGTCGATGGAATTTACTCTGGATTGGATGCGATTGCTCGATTGGATCCACAGCGTATCGATAAGATCCGTACCAAACTGAAATCAAGTATCTCTGAATGGTTTGGTCAGGCTGACTACGATCACAATCGATTGGAGCAGGAAATGATTTTTTATATTGAACGATTGGATATTCAAGAGGAATTGGTGCGTTTACGGACCCATCTTGATTATTTTCTTTCAAATATGAATGCGTCTAAAGCATCCGGTCGAAAGCTGGCCTTTATATCCCAGGAGATTGGACGCGAGATCAATACCATTGGATCAAAGGCTTCTGACGCTGCGATTCAAACACACGTGGTGGTGATGAAAGAAGAACTCGAAAAAATTAAGGAACAGCTCAATAATATTCTTTGAGGCTAGTTGCATGATGACCCCGGATCAAGCTCCAGTTGTTTTTACTAAACAGGCGCTCCAGGAAATTCGCTTGACTATTTCAAAAAAAGGAATTCCTCAGGACTACTTTTTGCGCGTAGGTGTGCGTGGAGGCGGTTGCGGCGTTTCTAAAATCATCGGTTTTGATCAACGTAAGATCGAAGACATGGAGTGGGAAGTTGACGGCATTCATGTGATTATGGATAAGCGTCACATGATGCACCTCATCGGTTCTCGTGTTTCTTTTTATGAGGACGAAGAGAAAAGAGGATTTTTCTTTGAGTAGCACTTTTTCAATCTCGCTTTAATCTGGCCATGTAAAATCCATCTGTGCCTGACGAAGGAAGCAGGTGCTTTTCCTCCATCAGTTTAAATTCAGGATTTTGATTTAAAAACCATTGGACCTGAGCTTCATTTTCCTGAGGAAGGATACTGCAGGTCGCATATACCATAGTTCCTCCTGACTTGGTCATACCAGCGTAGTCCATTAAAATTTGCTGTTGTAAATGAATTGTTTTTTCAATGACCTCTGGAGTGAGTTTCCATTTGGCATCAGGATTTCGCCGCAGCACACCCAAGCCACTGCAAGGCACATCAAGAAGCAAAACATCAGCCTGGTCCTCAAGTCGTTTGATGACCTTTTTATCGGTGATGGTTCTGGTTTCAATAGTAGAAATGCCTGCACGACGGGCTCGTTTTTTTAGTTCTTGCAACTTCCATTCTTCTGTATCGAGTGCAATTATCCTTCCTTTATTTTTTGTCAGAGCTGCAAGATGAAGTGTTTTTCCTCCGGCTCCTGCGCACGCATCTATAATTCGCATTCCTGCTTCGGGTTTACAAAAAGGAGCAATTTCCTGTGATCCGGCGTCTTGTACTTCAAACAGACCTTCTTGAAAAGCTGCAGTTCTGAAAATATTGGATCGTTTGATTAAGGAAAGTCCATCAGGGTGACCTTCAAGTATTTTCGTTTCAATTCCCTCTTGCTGTAAAATTTTTGCGAGTTCCTTAGGGACGATTTTTAATTTATTGCAGCGAATGGTAACGGGTGCTTCTTCATTCAATGCGTTAAGTTCATGGCTCCACTTGTCACCCAAAGCCTTTTCCCCGATTTCATCCAGCCAGTCCGGAATGCTCTGAGCAATAGCACGTGGTTTACCCGGTGCATTTAGCCTTTCTCGGATTTTCTGTTCTTCCAAACCAGTGAGTTCTGACCAGGCTGGAAATGGAATGTTTTTCCAGGTCAACCAGGCTGCGAACAATGGCCAAATTTCTTCACCAGATGTATATGCGAAGAGTCTCTTCCACCGGACAATATCGTAAATCGTCTCGGCAACAAATCGTCGATCCCGTGATCCCCATCTTGGATCCTGACGAAGTAATTTTTCCACAACCTTATCAGCGTACCGGTTGCCTGCCAGTATTTCTTCAAGTCCCTGGATTACGGCTAAGGCCAGGTTACGGTATAGTTTCACCTTTTGTTATTTTTTAACGATTTTCGATATAGACTTTACCAATTAAATTCCACAAATATGAAAAGAAGAAATTTTATAGGCCGTACTCTTTCGGCAACTGGAGTAGGTTTAACGCTTGTGCCTGGTTCGGTTGCTGCGGTAACTAACGAGTCGAATGCTGCTGTTCGACCTGCCGGAGAGACCTTTAAGCTCAATTATGCACCGCACGATGGCATGTTTGCTTCCCATGCGGGTAAAAATTTTGTGGATCAAATCCGGTTTATGGCCGATCAGGGATTTCGTTCTATAGAGGATAATGGATTGCTCGGTCGATCGGTTGTGGAACAGGAGCAAATCGGAAAAACATTGGCTCAGCTGGGTATGACGATGGGCGTGTTCGTTGTGGATGGTGGAGATAACTGGAAAATTTCACTGACAACAGGCAAACAGGAGTTCAAGGATACTTTTATCAAAACCTGTAATCGTTGTGTCGAAGCAGCTAAACGGGTAAACGCCAAATGGATGACCGTGGTGCCAGGATTCTTTGATCGAAAACTGCCACTAGATATTCAAACAGCGCATGTGATTGATGCGTTGCGTCGTGGTGCAGAAATTTTTGAGCCCCACGGACTTGTTATGGTTCTCGAGCCATTAAGCGATACGCCTGAATTATTTCTGCGCCATGCACCTCAGACGTACATGATCTGCAAAGCCGTAAAGAGTCCTTCTTGCAAGATACTCTACGATATTTACCACATGCAGCGAAATGAAGGTCATCTGATTCCAACTATTGATCAGTGCTGGGATGAAATTGCTTATTTTCAAATTGGTGACAATCCGGGAAGGAAAGAGCCTGGAACAGGTGAAATTAATTTTCGTAATATCTTCAAACATATTCATCAAAAAGGTTTTAGAGGGGTAATGGGTATGGAGCACGGAAATTTTGGTGAAGGCAAAGAGGGGGAGTTGGCATTGATCAAAGCCTACCGTGAGGCCGATAATTTCTAATACCTATGCGGCTTTTTGTTTTTCTATTTGTTTTTTCGCTACTGACCGGGATTAAATCCGGATTTGCTCAATCATTTACTGTAGAGCAAGTTCCTAACCCCAAGCGTGAACACGGTGGTCTGGTCAGTGATCCTCAGCAGATTTTATCTGAGGAGGATGCTCGGCGGTTGGAACAATTAACGACGACACTAGAAAAAGAAACCTCCGTTCAAGCTGCAATAGTGATTTTGCCTTCCATAGGGGAGCAGGATTTGACTGATTTTGCTCAACAATTGTTTCAAAAGTGGGGCATAGGTCAAAACCAAAACCATAACGGTCTACTGTTGCTATTGGTCCTGGATATTCGAACGATTCGTACACACACAGGTTATGGTATAGAGGGTGTGCTTCCCGATGCAATTACGAAACGCGTACAGCTTGAAAACATGTTGCCATATTTTAAGGAGGGGAAATATGGTGAAGGGTTATACCAGGGCCTTGCTGAGTACTCCAGAATTTTGTCTGATCCAAAGTATGCTGAGGAGGTAAAAGCAACTTCTTCATCTGAGGTAGAAGAAAGTTTTCCGGTTTGGGTAGCTGTTTTGATCTGGTTGTTCCTTACTGTATTTGGATTTATCAGTGAATTTGTATCGGCCGAGGGTGTTAAACGCGCCTCTGAATTTCCAAACGATAAGTTTTCAAAGAGTACCTGGTTGATTCTTCATGCGGTTATTCCTTGCTTGATTATTTCATCCCTCATGCTTACAGGCCAACCACTTTGGATTACCGGTGCAGTAGTATATGGTTATGAACTGATTTTTGCCTTGTCAAGAGTGTTCTGGTTTGTGCGAATCAGTGATCAGATTAAAAACCGAAATGACTTTTATAAGGCTTTCCAGTACATCAATCAGCGGTTAAGGATCGTGTATTGGTATGTCGTTTCTTTTCCAATTCCATTTCTTTTTATTCTTTTTTTACTATGGGCGTACCGTAAAAAATTACGGAATGAGCCTCGGCCGTGTCGTTCGTGCGGAAAGCTATTGCATAAGCTTTCCGAATCAGAGGATGACGCACACTTGTCAGAGGGTAAAAAGTTCGAGGAGCAAATCTTATCTGTAGATTATGATGTATGGAGCTGTTCTTCATGTGGCAGTAAACAAATCTTGCGTTATTCCGGAAAAAAAACCCACTACGAAGAATGTCCTAAATGTGAGGTTACAGCTTATTACGTTTCTTCTGTAGTGACTTTAGTGACAGCTACTACTAGCCGGGAGGGTATGAAAGAAGAAACAAAAACATGTAAGTTCTGTGGGTTAGCCAATTCGCGTCGGTATTCAGTTCCTAAATTGGAATCCTCTTCGGGTTCTGGTGGGGGAGGCTCTGGCGGTGGAAGTTTTGGTGGTGGAAGCTCTGGTGGAGGTGGAAGCAGCAGTTCCTGGTGAGTCTTCAGGATCTCACCAATTCAACAAGTGAGTCTACCAGTTGATCAATCTCTTGCTCCGTATTGTAGTAATGAGGAGAAATACGCAAGGCCCAATCGACTTTTTTCATTTGAAAATCTATTATGGCATAATTCCCTTGAGAAACAGAGGTGTTGATGTGCCGTGATTTTAAATTGTTGTGCAGTTCTCTCGGATGGCAGTTTGGAAAATGCAGAGTTAGTATGGAACAGGTGTCGTTACCTCTATCAAGTGGTTGCCAACCATTGGCTATAACTTTATTTTTTAGGTAGGCCATTAAGGCTTTATTCCGGTCTCTGATCTGGTTAATTCCCGTTTGCATGGCATATTCTGAGGCGGCTCGTGATCCCAGTACCAGGGCAAATGGTAGTTCCCAATCTTCAAAACGTGTGGCATCGCTTTGCATTTGAAAATTATCGGGTGCAGTCCAGTCGGCACCTTTCATATCAATAAATAGCGGACACCAGTTTTTTTTGAGTATCCGATCACTTACAAACAGGAAACCGGCACCACGTGGTCCACGCAAAAATTTTCGAAAGGTAGCACTCAAAAAATCACAGCCGATTTCGTGAACATCCAGGGGGAGCTGCCCAACGCTTTGACAGGCGTCTAATAAAAAGGGAATTTCTAAATCCTGACAAATTTTACCGATTTCAGTAACAGGCTGAACCAATCCTGAATTAGTAGGCACATGTGTTATTGAAGCTAAAACGGGTGAGTGTTGTTTGGCCAATTTATAAAACGCATCCAGATCTACACCGCCATTTTCTGTTGATGGGGCTCTGAGTAGTTTTAAATTAAATCTTTTTTGAAGAGACAGGAACGCAAGCTGATTGCTCACATAATCCTCATTTGCAATGAGGATCGCATCACCTGGTGAGAAAGGTATAGATGATAAGGCTCTTGCAAAAGAATTTGTTGCACTGGATGTAAACGCTATGTTTTCTGGTTTACTGTTAACCAGTTTACCTGTAGCTGAATAAAACTTACCAATTGCCTCCTCCTGCTGCTCGTAAGCCTCATATCCACCTATTTCGGATTCGAGATCGAGATGAGCTTTTATGGCATGCGTGACCGGTGTAGGCATTAATCCAGCCCCGGCATTGTTGAAATGCACAGATGTTTGGCAACCCGGTGTTTCACTTCGCCATTGCTCGACCAAGGTCATCTTATGCGAAAACTCTCAGGTTGGGTGAATTAAACTCTGTTTTAAATTTAGTCAAAGCCCTATTTGCCGGTCCTTCCAGTACAGATCCTGTAGTTGAGAATACACTACCATGTGCGTTGCAAACAAATCTGGTGTTGGGGTGATCGTAATTCACTGTAACACCGGCGTGTGTACAACTTTTTGAAAGTGCAACAAACGTGTTGGTGCCTGTTCTGGCGATAATCAGATTGTCCTTAATAATAGAACCTCCCACAGTTTTTAGGGCTGCATTTGCGCTTTCTTCAATATTCAGTGTTATGTCAAATCCGCTTGGTGGGGGCACTGGATCCTCTTCTTCAGAGCAGGAAATCATTCCGCAAACAGCACACACTGCCATGGTTCCGGTTCCTAGGGTTTTTAAGAATTCTGATCTGTCCATAGTAATTATTGTTTAAACAATTGTGTTATCAGTTACAGGTAAATATAGGTTGCTGCTAAAATACTTTAAATTGCCGCAATGGAATTCAGGATCGTCAGTGATTATTTGCCGATGGGTGACCAGCCTAAGGCGATTGAGCAGCTGGTTCGCGGGATAGAGGAAGGGGAAAATCATCAGACTTTATTGGGTGTGACAGGCTCGGGAAAGACGTTTACGATGGCCAATGTAATAGCCCAGGTTAACCGACCGACACTTATTCTGAGTCATAACAAAACCCTGGCTGCTCAGCTGTATGGTGAATTCAAGCAATTTTTCCCTGAAAACGCTGTTGAATATTTTATTTCCTATTACGACTACTACCAGCCGGAGGCCTACATTCCTACTTCCAATGTGTACATTGAAAAAGATCTGTCCATTAATGAGGAAATTGAAAAATTGAGATTAAGCGCTACGGCCTCCCTTCTTTCTGGCCGGAGAGATATTGTCGTGGTTGCCTCAGTTTCTTGTATTTATGGAATTGGAAATCCGGAGGAATTTGGAAAAAATCGAATCGTGATCAGTCGCGGTGATCGTATTGCACGCAATCGGTTATTATTTGCATTGGTTGACATTTTGTACAGCCGGACCGAAGCTGAATTTAAGCGTGGTAATTTCAGGGTTAAGGGAGATACTGTGGATGTATTTCCGGCCTACGCTGATTTTGCTTTACGTTTTTATTTTTTTGGTGATGAAGTGGAGGCCATTCACCGCATTGATCCTGCCTCAGGTTCTAAAATTTCGGATGAACATACAGTGACTATTTTTCCGGCTAATCTTTTTGTTACCGGAAAGGAACTACTCCATCAGGCTATAAAAGAGATACAGTATGATCTGGTGATGCAGATGGAAATGTTTGAGGGTGAAAAACGACATTTGGAGGCTCATCGTCTTAAGGAAAGAACGGAATTTGATCTGGAGATGATGCGCGAGTTGGGTTATTGTAGTGGTATTGAAAATTATTCCCGGTACTTCGATCGTAGAAAGCCAGGGCAAAGACCATTTTGCCTAATTGATTATTTCCCAGATGATTTTCTGATGATTATAGACGAAAGCCATGTCACTGTCCCGCAGGTAAGGGCCATGTGGGGTGGTGATCGCTCACGTAAGGTTAATCTTGTTGACTATGGATTTCGGTTGCCTGCTGCATTAGATAACCGTCCGTTGACCTTTGCTGAATTCGAGTCACTCACCAATCAGGTTGTTTATGTAAGTGCGACCCCTGCCGAGTATGAGCTTCAAAAATCCGGTGGAGTGGTGGTGGAGCAGTTGATTCGCCCGACTGGTTTATTGGATCCAAAAATTGATGTGCGATCGACCAAGCACCAGATTGATGATCTACTTGAGGAAATTGATGAGCGGGTTAAGAAGAAAGAGCGGGTTCTGGTAACGACACTGACCAAGCGAAATGCCGAAGAATTGACTAAGTACATGGATCGTGTTTCGGTAAAGTGTCGGTACATTCATTCTGAAGTTGATACCTTACAACGGGTGGAACTTCTGCGGGAACTTCGATTAGGTGTTTATGATGTTTTGGTTGGTGTGAATTTGTTGCGTGAAGGATTGGATTTGCCAGAGGTTTCCCTTGTTGCTATTCTTGATGCCGACAAGGAAGGTTTTTTACGAAATCAACGTTCTCTGGTGCAAACGATTGGTAGAGCCGCACGTAATGTGAATGGTCAGGTCATCATGTATGCCGACAGCATTACCGATTCTATGAAAGTCGCCATTGAAGAAACAAATCGTCGACGTGCCCGCCAGGAAGTATACAACAGCGAACATGGTATTGTGCCTCGTTCGGTAATTAAAAGTACCAACGAGATTCTTCGGCAGACGAAGGTTGCTGATTCAAAAAAGGCAGCTCCAAAATATTATGTCGAGCAAGAAGAGAAGTCGCTTGCGGCGGATCCGGTAACGTCCTATATGAGTAAAGAAGAATTGACGAAATTGGCGGACCGAACAAAAAAATCAATGGAACGGGCTGCTAAAGAGCTTGATTTTATGGAGGCTGCGCGTCTGCGCGATGAATACTTGGCTGTTCAAAAATTACTTGAATTGAAAAAATAACGTGGTTAACCCATTCTTTTCAATTATTGTACCCGTATACAACCGTCCAGCAGAGTTAAGAGAGTTACTTTCCAGTTTGGCTCAGCAGCACTATGACCATTTTGAAGTTATAGTGGTAGAAGATGGTTCGTCACGGACCTGTGTAAAAGAAGTAGAGGATTTCAAAGGAGAACTGAACATCCGGTATTTCCATCAATTCAATAAAGGCCCCGGTCCTGCTCGAAATTTTGGATTTGCTCACGCCAAGGGCGATTATTTGATTTCATTTGATTCGGATTGTGTGATTCCAGTGGGTTACCTCAATGCCGTTACGGCTTTTCTATCTAATCACACCGTAGATGCTTGGGGTGGCCCTGACTCCGGTCACCATACCTTTACAGCGCTTCAGCGGGCTATGGCTTATACCATGTCTGCTTTTCTAACAACAGGTGGTATTCGCGGAGGGTCAACAACCCTTGGTCATTTTCAGCCACGGAGCTTCAACATGGGTCTCAGTAAAAAAGTTTTTGAAACGACTGGCGGATTTCAATTTGATCGTTATGCAGAAGATATTGAACTCAGTATCCGCATCCGAAAAGCTGGTTTTAAATCCTGGCTGATTCCGGATGCCTATGTTTTTCACAAACGAAGAGAAACCCTGTCTGGATTTTTCAGGCAGGTAAAAAATTTCGGTAGAGGTCGTGTGGAGGTAGCTCAGGCTCATCCCGGAACGCTGCGACCAACGCACTTTTTGCCACTCCTCTTTACTCTGGGACTATCCTTGGGAGTGTTGATCGGCATGATCCTGCCATTGATTCTCAATCTTACGTTGTTGATTTATGGCGTTTATCTATTCTTAATTTTTATCGGCGCCTGGAAATCTACGCAATCTTTAGCTGCAGCCATTTTATCTGTTCCTGCTGTGCTCGTTCAGTTGGTAGGATATGCGTGGGGATTCTTTCTTGCTCTTCTAAGATTTGGACAAAGTTCCTGAACCTTAGTCTTTTAATCGAAATCGAATCGACTGCCCCTTCCTCATTGGAATCATTTGAAGGTTTTCCTCCAGGTGAGCTCCTTGATCATCTGGTAATAGAATCTGCATAGGGCCATCCACAGTTGCAGTTACTTCGACCTCTTTCCAGATTCCATTTTTAATTTCGGCGGAAACCAAAAAGCCACCTTCAGTTCTCAGATTTTCAAATGAAATATTTTTCCATTCAGATGGAATTGCCGGAAAAACTTCAATAAATCCACGATGACTTTGAATCAGCATTTCATGAATGCCTTGGGCAAACGCCAGATTGCCCTCTAAGGTGAAAGGTCGATAGGTAAACCGTGAATATTGACCTCCTTTTTGATCGCCGTTAGCGTGAAAGCTGTTGGGAAGACAAAAATTTTCAGAAAAGATTTTTAGTTGTTTGGCTGCTTTTACTCCATCATGTGCGCGCGCGTATAGGCATGCAGCCCAGGAAAAGGAGTACCCAGTCCAAAGCGATGTGCCCATTTTTTCCAATCTTTTTAAGGAGCGGGTAATAACGGAGTCTTCTTCACTTTTTCCTGGATTGAGTAATCCAAGCGGATGGAGGGCTATGAGCTGTGCAATATGTCGATGAGATTCGTCCAGGTTTTGTCCTGGTGCAATCGTGAGTCCGGTTTCGTTTGTATCGAATACAGGAAGCGAATTACGTTCACGATGCCAATGTGTAGCTTCTTCTTTTTTGCCCAGAGCTGTTGCTGTTTCCTCAGCAATCTGAAATGCGTAGGTGACCAGTGCTAAATCGTAGTTGGTAAAATTGAGAAACCAGGCGCTAATACGATTGTCGTTATACTCTGGGCTTGAGCTAAGAGGTAATTTTCTTTGACCATTTTCTGTTATTAAAATATTCTGAAGGAAGGTAGCGACCTCTTTTATGTAAGGATAAGCACGCTCCTTTAAAAAAATTTCATCTCTGGTGAATCGCCATTGCCAGTAAAAATGTTGAGCCAGCCACGCACTAACCGTAGGTGAAAAAGAATACTGAATCCAGCCGCCCATGGGCTGTCCGTTGAGTGTGGTAACTCCGGGAACGTTTAAGCCATCCACTCCGAAGAAATCCCTGGTGTATTTTATGTTTTCTTCTTTGACGGCCCAAAGCCAGTCTGTGAACGACGTTGAAAGATCGGTATGGTTACCGGTGTACGCAGGCCAGTAACTAAGTTGTGTGTTAAGGTCGTGGTGAAAATCTCCTTTCCATGGAGGGAGTTTTCCGTTATCGGCTGTCCATACTGCTTGCAGGGTAATCGCCGGTGCTCCGGGTCGTGCTGTACATCCCAGTTTGTACATTTCCCGATAGTATTGTCTTTCCAACACATCATCTGGAAGCTGAACAGAGGAACGTGCCCAAAAATCGTTCCACCAGTCAAGGTGGGATTTTCTTAACCGTCCAAACCCTTCACTAAGGTATTTCCGGCAAAGCTCAAGGGCTACCTGTTTTCTGTTATCACCTGGTTTATAGGCTGCGATACTCCAAATTCCAGAGAGCCGTTCTCCGGATCGTTTCCAGACAACACTGACCTCATATCGAAATCCCTCAGCGCCTTCCTGTTCGAAGGTAAGGCCATCCGGATGAGTTGTGATTTTTCCCTGCGGGTAACCCAGTCGTTCCAGGCTTTGCCCCTCAACCGAATTCGCCTTTTTCAGGGAATCGATTCCCCGGTAAACCGGAGGAACGAGCATTGGAATTAAATCTTCCGGTGCCCGGTGAAATTCAAATACACCGAGCGGCTCTGTGGCATGAACATAGGATTTCAACAATACGCCATTCGCCCATCGCGCTGTTGCAGTTGCTGTTTGCAGGTCTAGCTCATTTGCCGCCTCTTTACTCAGATTGAATTCAAGTGCAGCGCCCGGTATTTTAGTGGGCCATGGAATTTCTTCGTAGGGGACATCGCCATATTGCTGAACAACTTTATAGTCATTTTTTAAAACTTGTTCCCGAACCCACTGGTATTTCAAAACAGTGAAATCGATAACCTTTCGCTCATCCCACAGATCGGCTCGGTCTAACGAAAATCTAAGATTGGAATTTTTATGCCAGATCAGTGCCCCAACCATGCCGTTGCCAAGTGGGAGCGCCTCATCCCAAACTGAAGGAAGTTTTGAAAATTCAATATTGTGAACAGGGTGGGGTTGTGACCAACCAATGGTTGAACAAACCATCAGAATTATACTGGTGATGCGCATGATGTCAGGATTTATTCCGCTTATCCTCGGTTGAAGGAAGAGGAATGTATAAAGTTTCGCCAGCTACAATACGGCTGTTTGGAAGTCTATTTAATTTTTTTAATTCCTCAACCGTTACCTTATACTTTTCGGCAATACTAAACAATGTTTCTCCGGAGCTGATTTTATGAGGAAGTGTATTTTTAAGCAACTGCTGGGAATCTTTTGGTGTTCCGTTTTTAGAAACCGCAGAAGTTGGTGCATTATTTTTTACAATGACCTTTAGTGTTTTTCCGGCTATAATTTTGGAACCATAAATGCCATTTAATTCCCTAATAGAGGTAATTGACACGCCATACTTTTCAGCAATGCTTCCAAGTGATTCCCCTGATTTGATGGTATGTGTGATTAGTTTTCCTGATGGAACCTCGCTTGCTATTGGACGATAATAATTTTGGGGAGGTGCAGGTACATTTCTAAGGCTATCGCGTAAGGTTTGCAGTGGCAAAGGAATCGAGTCTGTATTCAGAATAAGACTTTGCAGTCCAGGTTCTTCCTCCAATTTTTTCACTGTATTCATAAACGCGGTGGTCAAAAGTCTTCCCTTCAACGTATAGCCGGCATGAGTGAGATGAATATTATCTTTCTGTGCCAGCCCTTGATTTACCCAATAGGACATCGTTTTTGGTCCACCGCAAACCAAATACCAATCAAAAAATGCGCAATCTTCCTTACGGGCGATTTCCCGGATCAATAACGACAAACTCCTCCCTGCAGACATATTGATTCCTCTTCGGTTCATATCCTGCGTGGTGGTAAGTAAAATATCCGCATGAGGCACAGCTCTTCTGATTTTTCGAATCACATCGGTAATCTTGATTTCCATATCCATGGGAATCCTATTGCCTGGGATATAATCATTGGTGCCTAAATCCAGAATGACCAAATTTGGATTTAGGTGAATAAGCTGCTCTTCCAGTAGTGATTCAATCAAAAGACTGGCATAGGGAGCGCCACTAATGCCAAGTGAATGGACAATGGCTCCAGATGTTTCTTCACTTTCGAAAGAGAGGCCATAAAGCTCGAATTCGCGCTGCTGTTCCGAATTCTTTTTTACTTTAATCGTTAGACTTCCTCCGAAAGCTGGTAAGGATATCTCCACTGGAGAGCTGGTAGGGCCCTCTTCAAAAACTTTGATCTCCTCAACTCCATT
>JBMSPY010000011.1:0-18547 GCA_049423005.1 Cyclobacteriaceae bacterium | reverse complement strand
CACAGTAACGCCCTCGGCTTCTGCCCGGAAGTTTCTTACAATGCGGTGACGCAAAACGGGAACGGCAACAGAGCGAACATCTTCAATATCCGGTGAGTATTTTCCGTTCATTAGGGCATTGCACTTTGCTCCCAATATCAAGTATTGCGAGGCTCGAGGTCCAGCACCCCATTCCAGCCATTCTGAGGCAGTTTTATTAGAAGCTCCCGGCCGGGTCTTTTGCACAAGTGAAACAGCAAATTCAACCACGTTATCGGCAACCGGGACTTGCCGAATAAGTTGCTGGTAGGCAATGATATCCTCGGCGGAAAGCATTTTGGAAACAACAGGCATTTCGCCAGCAGTAGTGGCCTTAACTATAGCCACCTCATCCTGATACCCCGGATAATCCAGATAGATGTTGAACATGAATCGATCCAACTGAGCCTCCGGCAATGGATAGGTTCCCTCCTGTTCAATCGGATTTTGTGTAGCCAAAACAAAAAATGGTTGAGCCAAAGGATACCGTTGACCAGCGATGGTTACCGCATATTCCTGCATCGATTCAAGTAAGGCCGATTGTGTTTTTGGCGGAGTACGGTTGATTTCATCGGCGAGAATAATATTGGCAAAGATGGGGCCTTTGACAAAATGAAAGTTGCGTTCCTTATCCAAGGTTTCAGAACCAACAATATCGGAAGGCATTAAATCAGGTGTAAACTGAATTCGTTTGAATTGAAGATCCAGCGCTCCAGCGATTGTTTGGACTAACAGTGTTTTAGCCAAACCAGGTACACCCACCAGTAAAGCATGACCTTTACAAAAGATGCTCATCAGCATCAGGTGTACAACATCGTGTTGTCCGACAACTACCCTGGCAATCTCTGATTTAAGCTTCTTTGAATCGGCGGCGAGCGCGTCAGCAGCTTCCACTTCGCTGGTGAATCTTGACATCTGAATGATCTTTAATTTCGTTTACTGATTTCAGTCCAGTATCCTGCACCGCTTATAATCCGGATCGATGTTGATGAAAACATCATTTTTTGCTTTCACAAACCATTTATCCAGAACCTTATCCTTTTTTTCTGCCAGAGCTGCAGCCTGAATACGGTACCAATCCTCACGAAGATTAGCCTGATGGGGGGAGAATTTTGTTTTAAAGTAAATGATGCGTGCGGCACTCTTACCTTCATCGGTTCGGTACACCACAGGTCGTGAAATACTACCCACCTTCATGGTGTCAATGGTAAAATAAACTACCGGATCAATTTCCTTCGTAGAGATCTTCGAACCGCCGGAAGGATCAGAAAGATAGCCGCCCCTTAATTTAGTTCCGGGATCATCGGAAAATTGTTTAGCTGCTTTTTCAAAAGTTATCGAATCCTTCATGATCAGCAGACGAACGCTATCTAAAAAGCGCTCTGCATCTTCTAAGTCTTTTTCAGAAGGAATTGGATTCATCAAGATATGCCGAGAAGTATATTCATTTCCTCTTCTACCCTGGAGCTGCATGATGTGAAAACCAAAGCTTGATTCGAACGGCTGAGAAATTTCACCTTGCTTCAATTTAAAGGCCATGGCCTCATAAGCGGGAACCATCGCGCCACGACCAACGGTGCCCATTTCGGCGCCATTGGAAGCTGCTGAAGGATCTTCGGAGTACTGTTGAGCCAATTTATTGAAATTTTCTCCCGACAGAATACGGTCGCGGAGATCATTAAGTCTCCGTTTGGTATCCTCCTTTTGAGCCGGGCTTACCTTCGCAATCCGTACAATCTGACCGATTTCCACATCTGAGTCATAGTACGGCAAACTATCGGAAGGAATTTTAGTGAAGAATCGTTTAACCTCACTGGGAGTAATGGTTACCTCCTTGGTGATGTTCTCCTGCATCTGTTGTGCCAGCAGCTGTTCACGAATCTGATCTCTGAGTTCAATACGAATTTCATCCATTGTCTTTCCGTAAATCTGCTCCAGCTGATCGGGAGAGCTGTTGGAAGACTGTAGGATGTAGTTCATACGCTGGGCTGTATTTTGATCAACCTGAGCATCAGAGACCTCTACAGAGTCAATTTCCGCCTTAGCCACGAGCATTTTATTGATAATCAACCTGCCCAGAAGGTCACATTTGGCTTCTTCAGAGGGTGGATTTCCGTCAGCCAGATAATTCTGGTAAGCACCCTCCAGCTCTGACTTCAGAACGATATAATTATCAACCTTGGATATAATCTTATCGACTACAAATCCTTTCGAATCCTGCGCACGAAGGGGGGCGCCAAGAAAACACCATACGGCGCACAGACTAAGGATAAATTTCGAACTGCTTGTTGCGTACCGCATTTTCATATACTTCATCTTCTAATTTTCGCGAAAGTTCCGCTTTTCTTTTATTTAAAATAATGTTTTTTATGTCGGACCTGACAAAATCGATCGGAGACTCACTGTCAGAAATTTTATAGGCATCAATCTTTAAAAAGTACAAAGACTCATTATCGGTGGTTTCATAGTAATTGTAGGCCCTGAGGAACTGGATTTTATTCGGAATATCCGCCAATGGAGAATTAACAGCAAGTTTATCAAATTCTACCCAAGCGGAGTCAGACAAATGATAAGCCGATGAAAAGCTTAGGCAATAGGATTTCAGATCCTCCATATCTTTTGGCTTCTGGGAATAAAGCCAAGGTTTGATTCTATTGGTACGAGGAGCACCTTTAGGCACTTTAATAAAGGTAGCCCGAACGATATTTTTCTTCAGGATAAAATTGTCTTTATGCTCCTTATAGTACTTGTTGATTTCTTCCTCGGTTACTGAGTCAACCAGATTTTGACGGATGTAATAATTCTGATATTCGTATCCAATCAGGCTATACCGGTATTCGAGTACTTTTCGCTGAACTTCAGCTTCATTGATATCAATCTTTTTTTCAGCTTCCTGCATGATCAATTGCTTCCGAATCCAGTTGTTAACATAGGCTATCACCCGAGCAGCTGAATCCTCTTTCGTCACGCCAGTGGTGGTAATGCCTTCCAGCTCATCCTGATAGAGGTAAACAGAATTCACCCTAGCTACCGGCTTTCGGTCTGATTCGTTCGGATCTGGCTTTCTTTTAATCAGATCACAGGAAATCAATAAGCTCCCCGCCAGCAATGGAATAGTCAAATGATAAAGGAACGTTCTCATGGAGCACTGCTGTTTTTCTTTTGGGTCGGTATGGTGGCAGAAAGCCTGGCAAAGGTCTTCTTTTTTACTTTCTCATCCACTTTCACCGGAAATTTCTGTTTTAGGGCAGTCAGCCATTGTTTTTCCAAGTCTTCCTGATAATCGGTGACTACAGAAGCCCTGGCCTCCTCCAACGACCGTATTCCCGGAGGCACGAGGCGCTTAACTTCTACCAGCCAGATCATTTTGTCCAATTCAGTCTTGTGAAGTCCTGTCGACCATGGCACACGGTCGATAATTCTACTCTCCCCTTTTTCGTAATTCCGGAAAGGGGTAATGGTCCGAAATTTTCTAAAGTCGCCTCCGGAAATACTATCGCCAAGCTGGTATTCTTTTAGAAACTGTTCGGCTATAGCCAAATCGGTCAGGCCCAACAGGCGAGCGTAGAGCCGCTCACCTGCCTGGTAATTGGAAGCACGCTGACTGTAGAACCTTCTTTGTCCTATGGTATCGGCGCTTGCTTTTTTCCAGATTTCCTGCTCCATAATGTTGAACAATAGAATTCCTTCGCGGTATTCTTTTAACAGCATTCGGTAACCTTCATTCTCTCGTTCAAGTTTTTGCTCTTCGGCTTTAGCCGCCCGCATAGCTACGAATCCTTCGAACATTTGAGCCATCAGGTCAGATGGAGTTGTGTTACCGAGCGCAGTCATCGGAATGGGTTCCTGAATCTGGCCAACAAATTCCACAAATGACCACACCGGAGCAGGATTGCCGGCCATAGTGAATAGCAAACTCTTCCGTAAATCCGGATCACCATAAAATTCCCAGCGACCCTGGAAAAGGGTTGAGTCAGCAAGGGCAAATAATTTGGAGATCACCTCACGATTTTCAGAATAACCGAAACTTTTCTTTTGAAACTCCAACTGACGTACAGCCGACAAGTAGGAACGTTCATCCTGAGCGATTCTTTTACGAAGCTCTGACTCATAAGAGGAAAAATCAGGAAGCTTAATTACTTTCTCCAATCGCAAAAGATGCCAACCATAGGGTGTAAGGATAGGCCCTGCAACCTCTCCCGGATTTTTTAATCCAAAAGCCGCTTGTTCAAATTCAGAGGCCATAGGATCAAAGCCGCCTTTTCGGAAAGGAGGAAGCTTTCCTCCATTATCCTTTGTGGAGCTGTCTTCCGACAAAGACTGACATACATCTTTCCAATTTTCTCCGGCATCTAACCTTTCTTTTGCCTTTTTGATTTTAGTGAAAGCCAGATCATCTTTTCCCTGAATGAGTATGTGTGAAACTTCCACCTGATCGCCAGCGGGTCTGCGGTCTATCACCTTTACCAAATGATATCCAAATCTTGAGCGGATTGGCATAGAAATAGATCCTACCGCTGTTTGGTAGGCAGCATTTTCAAAAGGATAAACCATTTCTAAAGCTGTGAAGTACCCAAGATCACCACCATTTTCTAAGACACCTGGATCCGCAGAAAATTCCTTAGCTAAGCCTGCAAACGCTTCTCCGTTTAAAGCCCGCCTGCGGATATCAATCATTTGATTCCATACTTTCATAGTATCGGAGGGACTGGCCTCGGGATCGAGGGCAATCAAAATATGGGCTGCACGAACTTCTTCTTTTAGTCTGGCGTACGCTTCAGCCACTAACAAGTCGGTATCATCACGTTTGGCTTGGTAGCTCTTTAAAACTTCGTTTTTATATCCCTCAAATTCTGTTTGAAACGCCCGGGTGGAATCCATGCCTCTTGCGAGGGCCTCAGCCACCTTTAATTTAAAGTTAATGTAGAGCCCAAGGTATTCTTCTAATCCGGAATTGGTAAAAGCCTCTGGACGTGACTGGTGATTTTTTTTGAACAAATAGTGAAACTCGGAGGAATGAACCGGATGCTCCCCAACTGTGAAGAGAATGGGATCAGGGTTCTTTTTTGATTGACTAAAAGCCCCAAAAACAACAAAAAAGACTAAAAAACAGACCCTCATAGTGCTAAAGGATGTCAAAAATAAAGGATTTGATGAGCTCAACGACAAGCCAGGCCTGTCATTGTGCTACGGTTGATTTTGGTTCGATTCTCAGGCCAATATTGGCTATTCCTTCAAGAGAATCGCGGCGCATCATGTGCCAGAAAAGAATCCTAAACTGGCCTCTATAGGGAAACTGGTATTTTTCGTGGATGGTGACTCTGTTTTCGTATAAATCACCTATTCCTCCTTTTCCTTTAGGAGTTCCGGTTACCGGGTCAAACAATAGCACATTAACCAACCCACTGTCCAACTGACGTCCGGTGCTATCCTGAATTTCATAGCCTGTAAAAAAGCGTGACCATTGGTAGTCTACCGAACAACGCACCTCCATGGAGACGGAGTAGACCGTTACTGAATCTTTTATCGGAACCCGGAATCGAATCGTATCGGTTGCCAACCAATATTTTTTTAGATCAGCGTAATCGTGATAGCCTGGCTTTTCTTCACAACCTGCAAGCAGTACTACTACAAGAGCTATTACAATCCGGCTACGCATGGGATTTATTTTTGACCAGGCGCCTGGGGTCCGGAGCCTCCTGGTCTAGGTGCCTGGCCGCTGTTACGCGGACCACGATTTTTTTTCTTTTTAGTTCTGGCCTTATTCCGGTACTTCTTATCCAAACGAGCAAGGTCGGTATTGATGGGGCCAGCTTCTACAAGCTCCTCAAGATCCTTTTCAAGGGTTGCGGGCTTCTGACCTTTTTTATTTTGCTCAATGATGTGATGGACTCGGCTGACTTCAAGCGGAATCCAGGAATTTTCATCCTTATACCCAAACCACATGATCTTCCGGAAAATATCGGTCTTTTGAAGAACGGCATCACCTTTTTCTGTCTGAAGAGGACCTTCAATTTTTGGAATATCTTTCAACGCATCCATATACGTTTCAAGCTCGTAGTTCAGACAACATTTCAGTCGGCCACATTGCCCGGAAAGTTTAGACGGATTGAGCGAGAGATTCTGGTATCGCGCTGCACTAGTGGCAACATTTTTAAATTCGGTCAACCAGGTTGAACAACACAATTCGCGACCACATACTCCGATACCGCCCAACCGACCGGCCTCCTGACGTAGACTGATCTGACGCATTTCAATACGTACCCGGAATTCAGAAGCCAAGGATTTAATCAACTCACGAAAATCAACACGATCCTCGGCAGAATAATAAAAGGTTGCTTTCGCACCGTCGGCCTGAAATTCTACATCAGATAATTTCATCTGAAGTTTATACTTCTGAATGATTTCCCGAGCACGGAAAATAGTAGGGTGCTCTTTTTTCCGCACCTCTTCATAGCGCTCAAGGTCTTTCGTATGAGCGATCCGGTATATTTTTTTTATTTCATGGTTGTTGGGAACATTTTTCTTCATCATCTGAAGACGGACCAGCTCACCTTGCAACGAGACATGGCCAATGTGGTGACCATTCTGAACTTCGACAACAATCGCATCGCCGGTATGCAGGTGTAGCTTCTCAGAATTCCGGAAAAATTCTTTCCGGCCGTTTTTAAAGCGTACCTCAACTACGTCGAAGCGCTGCTCGGCTGGCAGATCCATATCCGACAGCCAATCAAAGGTATTCAGACGGTTGCACCCACCGGTTCCACAGGTACCGTTATTTTGGCAGCCAGAGACCGAACTCCCTTCTTTTGTTCCACATGCACAGCCCATCGACGATCTAATTCAGTTTAAAAAATGACTTTTGGATAGCTTTAAAGCAAATCCTGCCCTATATCCGTCCGGAAATATACGCCATCCCAGGAAATACCGGATGCCGTAGCATAGGCCTGCTGAATCGCGGAAGGAAGATCAGCCCCTCTTCCGACAGCCGAAAGCACCCGGCCCCCATCACTTACCAGCTTTCCGGATTTGATAGCTGTACCCGCATGAAAAACCAGATCACGCTCACCTGTTTGTAGGATTATTTCATAGCCTTTAGTGTAATCACCGGGGTATCCTGCAGAAACCATAGAAATGGTAACACTGTAGCCAGGTATCGAAGAAGCACGAACGGTACCGACTTCGCCCTTGGCCGTAGCCACTAATAGTTCAACCAAATCAGCATCGAGTCGAGTCATAACCGATTGTGTTTCCGGATCGCCCATTCGTGCATTGTATTCAATCACATACGGGTCACCACCCACATTGATTAGTCCGAAAAATATAAATCCGCGGTAATCAATTTTTTCCTGATGCAATCCCCGGATGGTTGGTTCAATGATTCTGATTTTTACCTTCTCCATGAAGGAAGCATTTGCAAACGGAACCGGAGATACAGCCCCCATTCCACCGGTATTCGGACCGGAATCACCCACTCCAATACGTTTATAATCTTTAGCCTCCGGGAGTAGGACGTAATCTTTACCGTCGGTAAGCACAAACACGGATAGTTCAATACCCGTAAGGAACTGTTCAACCAGAACGGTAGTGCCGGCATCGCCGAATAGTCCATTGGCCAGCATATCGGTCATCGCTGTTTTCGCTTCCTCGCGGGAAGAGGTAATGATTACTCCCTTTCCTGCGGCCAATCCATCTGCTTTAAGGACTATGGGTACAGAACAGGTGTCCAAATAAGAAAGTGCCAGAGGCAATTCTCCGGCGTGAAATGTCCGGGCAGCCGCGGTAGGGATTCCGTGACGATTCATGAACGATTTGGAAAATTCCTTACTGCCTTCCAGGCGCGCGCCTGATCTTCCGGGGCCAACAATTAGCAAATTTTTTAATTGCTCATGTTCCTGAAAGAAATCACGGATTCCTTTTACGAGGGGAATCTCAGGGCCAACGACCACTAGATCAATTTTCTCCTTCAGACAAGCGGAGGCCAAACCTTCAAAATCATCAACCTTCAAAGGAATGTTGGTGCCAAGGGCAGCTGTTCCCGGGTTTCCGGGTGCAATAAATAAGGAGGAACAATGGGAGCTCTGAGCAATTTTCCATGCCAGTGCATGTTCGCGACCACCACTGCCAATGAGCAAAATGTTCATATGAAGGGCTTCTTTAAGCGTGTAAAGATAGCCCTTTCACTTTAGTCGAAAAGAATCAATTGGCGTACTCGCTCAGGAATTTGATGCGCATTAAGCGAATTTCTTCTTCAGAAAAATCCGAGTTGGCTTCATCGGCAAGCGCTTCTTCCAGGCTGTCGGTTTCTGACTGAAGAAAGTAGTCGTGCAAGGTTTCCTGCTTTTCTTCGTCCAGGATCTGGTCGATGTAATAGTCCAGATTAAGCTTTGTGCCACTGTAGCAGATGTTTTCGATTTCAGTGAGCAAATCTGCAAAGCTAATGGCCTTGGACTGTGCAATTTCTTCCAGATCAACCTTCTTATCAATTTGCTGGATGATGAAAATCTTGGTCTTTGATTTATTTACTGAAGATTTAACCACTACCTCCGATGCCGTTTCGATATCGTTTTCCTCTACGTATTTCTGAATGACCTCCAGGAACTCCTTTCCGAATTTATTGACCTTTCCCATTCCAACACCGTTGATGGAAGCCAGTTCCTCTCGGGTGGTCGGATATACGGTAGCCATTTCCTCAAGAGAAGGATCTTGGAAAATAACATAAGGTGGAAGCTCTTTTTGACGAGCCAGCTGCTTGCGCAGGGTCTTCAATATTTCAAAAAGTTTCGGGTCGTAAGCTTTTGCGGCTGGAGCTTTTTCTATTGAATCTTCCTCCTCATCTAATGCAGTAGAGAAATCATGATCCCGTGCCAGTTCGATACGGTGAGGTTTAGAAAGAAATTTTTTACCTTTTTCAGTAAGCTTTAGGACACCAATATTTTCGATGTCTTTTTCGAGATATTGGTAAATGAGTGCCTGGCGGCCGACTGACTTCCAAAAATCCTCATCCTCCTGATCACCCTTTCCAAAAACAGCAAGTGCAGTATGACTGTAGCTTTTTACATACTCATCTTCCACACCCCGTATGACGTGAACAATATGATTCAATCCAAACCTTTCAGCGGTCTGACGAGTAGCTTCTAAAAACAGTTTTACATTTTCTGTACCATCAAATCGTTCTCTAGGATTTACGCAATTGTCGCACGCACCACAATTTTGCTCCAGAAACTCTTCACCGAAATAATGAAGCAACTGGCGACGGCGACATACCGGAGACTCTGCATAGAATTCCATTTCTTGCAATAGAATGCGCGCATTCTCCCTTTCCTGAACTGATTTGTCCTTATTAAACTTTTCAAGCTTGTTCAGGTCGTTATGGCTGTAAAACATAAGACAGATTCCTTCGAGGCCATCACGACCACCGCGACCTGTTTCCTGATAATATCCTTCCAGCGACTTCGGGACATCATAATGCACGACAAAGCGCACATCTGGCTTGTCAATTCCCATTCCAAATGCGATGGTAGCTACTACAATTTCTACTTCTTCATTCAGGAAGTCGTCTTGATTTTTGACACGAACATCTGCATCCAAACCAGCATGATACGGTACTGCTTTAAAACCGTTCACATTGAGCAACTGCGCAATTTCCTCTACCTTTTTGCGGCTTAAGCAATAAATAATTCCACTTTTACCCTTGTGTTCTTTTAAGAATCGAATCAACTGCTTCTTCGTTTCCTTTTTTGGACGCACCTCATAAAACAAATTCTTACGATTGAAAGATGAGATGAACACATCCGCCTCTTCCATCTGAAGGTTTTTCTGAATATCCAGCTGAACCTTTGGTGTAGCCGTTGCAGTAAGTGCGATCACAGGCAGATTCCCAAGTTGTCCGATCATGGTTTTGATCTTCCGGTATTCTGGCCTGAAATCATGACCCCATTCGGAGATACAGTGCGCCTCATCAATGGCTACAAAAGAAATTTTTACTTTTTGAAGAAAGGAGATGTTCTCCTCCTTATTGAGCGACTCAGGAGCCACATAAAGCAGTTTGATCGTTCCGTTTATACAGTCCTTGCGTAGAGACGTAATTTCTGATTTGGATAGGGTAGAATTCAGGAATCGTGCCTGAATGCCGTAAGCATTGAGACTGTCAACCTGATTTTTCATTAAAGCAATGAGCGGTGAGATTACAATGGCCAATCCATCAAGAACCATTGCAGGCAATTGATAACAAAGTGATTTGCCAGCTCCGGTAGGCATAATCACGAACGTGTTTCTACCGGATAAAATATTTTTAATGACAGTTTCCTGATTTCCCCGGAAGGAATCGTATCCAAAAATCTCCTTGAGTTTTACTTTGAGCTGCTCCTGCTCTTCTATTATGACCATTTACCAGTAGTGCATTAAAAATCAAATAATTTATCTTTGCCCGTCCACCAGGCGCCTAATCATTGAAAATACCCAAAAATATCCGTTCCATTGCCGTTGGGACCCTATTAAAGGAGGCGAAAGCCCTAGAAAACCTGACGAACTGTATAGATGCAGACTTCGAGTCTTGCGTCCAGGAAATCCACCATTCTAAAGGCCGAGTTGTTGTTACCGGAGTAGGAAAAAGTGCAATCATTGCCAACAAATTGGTAGCTACGCTTAACTCTACCGGAACTCCAGCATTATTTATGCATGCAGCGGATGCCATACACGGTGATTTGGGAATGGTACAGTCGGAAGACATCATTATCTGCATTTCAAAAAGCGGAAATACTCCTGAAATCAAAGTACTTACACCGTTACTCAAACGCAGAGGCGCAAAACTTGTTGCGCTGGTCAGCAACACACAATCCTATCTTGCGCAGCAAGCTGACTTTATTCTGAACGCTACCATTGATGAAGAGGCCTGTCCAAATAACTTGGCACCAACCACCAGCACCACGGCACACATGGCCATGGGAGATGCACTTGCAGTTTGCTTACTGGAGCTCCGCAATTTTACAAGTGAAGATTTTGCCAAATTTCATCCGGGTGGCGCTTTAGGTAAACAATTGTATCTGAAAGTGGACGATATTTATCCGAGTCACGCACTACCCATGGTACATGCGGAAGCCAAAATTAAAGACGTAATCATCGAAATCTCCTCAAAAAGATTGGGAGCCGCAGCAGTGTGTGATGCTGACCAAAAGTTATTAGGTATTATCACCGACGGGGACTTGAGAAGGATGTTAGAAAAATATTCAGATCTGAGCACCCTTAAGGCTTCGGACATCATGTCAAAAAATCCAAGAACCATTGAGCGTGGTGAGTTTGCTGTACGGGCACTTGAAATCATGCAAAACCACAACATCACTCAACTCGTGGTTACCGATCAGCAGCGTGTGGCTGGTTTCATCCACTTGCATGACTTATTAAAGGAAGGTATCGTTTAATTACTCTGCCTTTCACCGGCAGTCACAATGACCCGATCATGAAAAAAAATAACGATCTATTTGTAGTTATTATGGCAGGCGGAGTGGGCGTTAGGTTTTGGCCCCACAGCCGTAATGCACGACCTAAACAATTTCTGGACATTCTTGGAACTGGAAAAACGCTCATCCGCTCGACCTTCGAGCGATTTGCACCTGTTTGCCCAGTCGAAAATATTTTTGTCGTTACAAGTCAGGAATACGAAGCCATTACCAAATCGGAATTACCTGAGTTGGCGGGTTCACAAATTCTGACCGAGCCGATGCGTAAAAATACGGCTCCATGTATTGCGTATGCCGCTTGGAAAATTCGCACCCTGAATCCTAAGGCCGTCATGGTGGTGAGTCCTTCCGATCACTTGATTCTTAATGAGCAGGAATTTCAGTCAACCATACTTAAAGCAGCCGAAAAATCCGACCAGGATAAACTGATTACTTTGGGTATAAAACCTACCCGACCAGAAACAGGATACGGATACATTCAGTACCTGGAATCCAAAACATCCTTAAAAAAGGTAAAAACATTTACTGAAAAACCAGAGTTATCCATTGCCAAAAAATTTGTCGAAAGCGGAGATTTTGTCTGGAACTCGGGTATTTTCATTTGGGGTGTACAAGCCATCTGCAAAGCATTAGAGGTACATACACCAGACATTGCCGACGCCATTGAGGATCTTTCGGTACATTTTGGAAAATCTACTGAACCGGAAGCTGTTACCAATGCCTACTCCATATGCAAGAGCATCTCCATCGATTTTGGGGTTATGGAGAAAGCCGACAACGTATATGTGATGTTGGCCACTTTCCCCTGGTCGGATCTCGGATCCTGGGGATCCTTACATGAAAATTCCAAGCGGGACGAAAACAACAACCACATTGAGGGATTGGTGATGACCTACGACACGCGCAATTCGTTCATTAAAAGTAAGGACGGAAAATTAATGGTCGTCCAAGGCTTAAATGGATACCTTATTGGTTGGTTTGATGACGTGTTGATCGTATGCGAGAAGGACCGGGAGGAACTTTTCCGGCGTTACGTCGCTGATCTGAAAAATATTCCAGACGGACCTAAGTTTCTGTAAAAACTATTGTGCTGAGCGCTGACGAACGGCTTCAAATAGCATGATGCCTGCAGCCACTGATACGTTCAGGGACTGAATCTTTCCCATCATTGGAATTTTCGCAAGAGCATCTGCATTTCGAAGTAATTCCGGTGCGATGCCATCCTCCTCCGAACCCAAAATTAATGCCAGAGGGCCCTGCATAGGCACCTGATAGGCCAATTGCTCAGCTTTTTCGGTGCAGGCAATAATCCGAAGTCCTGAGTTTTTAAGTTCTTTTACTGTTTGCCTCAATTCCCTGCTACGGCATACGGGCACATAGTTGAGTGCCCCTGCCGAAGTTTTCATTGCATCGGCTGAAACTGGCGCATTCCCTTTTTCCGGAATCACAACCGCATCGATGCCGGCCGCTTCGGCGCTCCGTACAATGGCACCAAAATTTCGAACATCGGTAATGCGGTCCAGAATTAGAATAAAGGGATCACGGCCATTCGAAAAGATGTTGTGAACAATATTTTCAAGCGACTCAAAGTGAACTGCTGAAAGTGCGGCCACCACACCCTGATGATTTTTGCCGGAAAAAGCAGCCATGCGCTGCGGAGGCGCGAACGTATAGCTCACTCCATTTTCTTTAGCTACTGTGATCAATTCTTTGATCAAATCATTCGTTAAGCCACTCTGAATAAAGATTTTATCGAGATCCCGGCCAGCACGAATAGCCTCCATCACTGCCCGTGTACCAAAAATAAATTGCTTGTTGTCCATAATTCAGGGAAGCGAAAGTGAGAATAAAAAATCAGAAACGTCCTTTTCTCCACAGATCGATGGAAGAAAACCATGCCTGGGAGAACGAGTTGTCACGCTGAAGAAACCAATTGTACGGAGCAAATACGCTTCCCGATCGGTAAAATATGAATTTGGTTTTTATTCCTTCATAAAACCAGATTTCATTAGTTGTCGTTCGACTAACTTCAGATGGTACGCCAAAAATGGTATAGATCATTCCCATATCCGATTTCCAACCTTCTTTATACCCGGTAAACAACCGATTCGCTTGTTCGATGCGCTGATAATAATTACGCATGAAAATCTTAGCCCGCTCGGTATCTTTTGTGATTCCGATTATTACCTTATCGAACTTTGATTTTTCATTGTTGACATTTTTAAGGTCGCGCTGCTCTTCGGCTGTGGTCAGGTAGATGAGCGGACCCGAAAGAGTTGGGATGGTATTGTATTTTGGATAAGGATTAGAGCCTGCAAACACAGCAAATCCTGTGGCCGATAATGTGTCCTCCTGGAATAGATACAATCCTTGGGACCGAGGTGAAAAATCAGACTGGCGAAGCACGAAGGTGGAGTCAGCTTTTAAAAACTTCTCTTCCGGTGCACTACGAGCGAATGGAGGTGGCGCAGCACTAAAAGAACGTTTGTAGTAAAAACCATAGATGGGTTTTGAGGAATCAAAATTTCCTACCGTATAGGACTTCCCGGTTTGAATAAAATCCCTGAATACCGGTTGTCCATTCTGAACCAGGTAGTGTGTTACTGGCCAGTTGGATTCGAATGGTACAACAAAATTGAAAACAGCCTGAGTTTGGCTATTTTGAATCTTAACTACTGCAAACCAAACCTTATCTTCGGTCAATTCCCTTATGACCGCAGTACGTGATTTTTCGGTTTGATTCAATACCGAATCAATTCCACGGAAAGGCTCACCGTTGCGTGCATTGATATTGGATCGTCGCTCCCAGGTGATCAGGTAATCGTCAACCTTAAATTCTTTACGCTGGATTTCAAGCGAATAATAGACTGACAAAATGCTTCCCGTTCGAACAGTTCTGGTTTGGAACACAATTTCAGCATCGGGATTATAGAGGTAGCTTAAATTGAAACCGGAAATGGCCTGAGCCATACTCAGAGTTGGCAGCCACAGCAGGAGAAATAGTAATCTGCGCATATGATGATACCTCAAATCTACGCACACTTTAGCTGCTTTCCGTTTACCCTAACCCTTGAAGAATCGCATTAAATCCTAACTTCGGTCCCGGAATCGCATTTTTATGGCCATTTACGCAACAGAAATCACCAGTGAAACAGAACCCTCTGACAGCCCGCTGCACCACCGGCTTTTAAAAGCTTATGTAATTGCGAAGGACCTGGTTTCCGGGAATGTACTGGAGGTTGGCTGCGGTGAAGGACGCGGAATAGGACTTATCCTTGGCCAATCCACTTCTTTTACGGCAATAGATAAAATTGGTGAGGCCATTGACCGGCTAAAAAAAACCTATCCCTCTGCAGTTTTTATCGATGCGATGATTCCGCCATTTAAAGGTATTGCTGACAACTCCGTAGACACCGTCATTAGCTTTCAGGTGATCGAACATATTGAAGATGATTTGGGGTTTCTGAAAGAAATAAACCGTGTTCTAAAACCCGGTGGGTGTGCATATCTGACCACGCCCAACCGAACTTATACCCTCACACGAAATCCCTGGCACATTCGGGAATATACAGGTGCAGAACTTTTAGCTCTGGCTCAACGCGTATTCCACGATTGCCGTATGCAGGGTATTGGTGGCAATGAAAAAGTCATGGCCTATTATGAGCAAAACAAAAAGTCGGTGGCACGCTTTACACGGTTCGATATTTTTGATTTGCAGCACCGGCTTCCTGCGGGGATACTGCGCATTCCTTACGAGATCCTTAATCGCATGAATCGAAAAAGCCTTCGTAAGGGAAATAAACAGTTGGTTTCAGCAATACATCATGATGACTATGTACTCCAGAATAATCATGACCATGCGCTTGATCTTTTCTTAACCGTCCGCAAATAATTTTCTTCATTCATAATCCATTCTCTTTATGAACAAGCTCATCATTTTATTCGCGTCGATTCTACTGCTGGCATGCTCCCGTAATGGCAGCAAACCTGAGTCTTACTCCATGAAGCAATTCATGGATATTGTTTCGGTAACCGGCGGTGCCTTTTCACCGGATGAAAAAAGGTTGCTGATCAGCTCACGCGAAACCGGAATCTTTAATGCTGTGGAAATCGATCTGGCAACCGGCGAGCAGAAACAACTGACTAGCTCCACAACCAACGCGGTAATGGCTGAGGATTATTTTCCATCTGACGATCGTTTCCTGTTTGTAAGTGACAAAGGTGGAAATGAGATCAGCCACATCTACGTACAAACACCGGACGGCAAAGTGACCGATCTGGTAACAGACTCAACTGCTAAAGCCATGTATATGGGATGGAGCTTTGATAAAAAGCAATTGTACTACCAATCGAATAGTCGTGATAAACGCTTTTTTGATCTCTATCGCATAACCATCGAAGGAAAAGGTGGTGAAGGTGAGGTTTACCCCTCTACCCTGATCTATACCAATGAAAAAGGACTGAATGTTGGAGCCATCTCCAGAGACGGAAGATACTTTGCACTAACCGAAACGGTGACCACCAACGACGGAAACATGTACTTGTTCGATTCGCAAACCGGTACAACGAAGTTGATCACGGAGCATACCGGAAGCATTCAGTACAATCCTCAATATTTCAGTCCCGACGGTCGTCAGTTGATCTACCTAACCGACGAAAACAGCGAGTTCATGTACCTCGCATCTTATAATGTATTAACTGGGGAAAAAAGAAATCTCGAAGACGCTCCTTGGGATATTCTCTACTCGTATTTATCACGAAATGGCAGATACCGTGTAGTTGCGATTAATAATGATGCCCGGACAGAGATGAAGATTTACGACATGACCGGAAATTTGGTGAAGATTGATGGACTACCAGAGGGAGACATTACTGGGGTTACCATTTCCGACAGTGAGAATCTCATGGCTTTTTACTTAAGTAGCTCACGAAATCCAAGCAATTTGTATTTGTACAACTTTGCCACCAAAAAACTCACCAGATTAACAGACACTATGTCGCCGGATATTGATCCGGAAGATCTGGTTGAAGGCCAGGTTATCCGGTATAAATCGTATGATGGAATGGAGATTCCATCTCTATTGTATACACCTAAAGGCCTTGAGTCAGGTGAAAAAGTTCCAGCCTTGTTGCTGATTCACGGTGGTCCGGGAGGTCAGACCAGGTTGAATTATTCAAGTTCCGTTCAGTACCTGGTAAATCAGGGATACGCCATTCTGGCCGTTAACAATCGCGGAAGCTCTGGTTACGGCAAAACCTTTTACGCTGCAGATGACCGTAAACACGGCGATGCGGATCTCAAAGATTGTGTCGCTGCCAAAAATTATTTAGCAACGTTGCCATTT
Source organism: Cyclobacteriaceae bacterium (assembly GCA_049423005.1). Classification (GTDB taxonomy): domain Bacteria; phylum Bacteroidota; class Bacteroidia; order Cytophagales; family Cyclobacteriaceae; genus ELB16-189. The sequence goes on along the minus strand of JBMSPY010000011.1, from coordinate 1,725 downwards.
ATCGATACCGAAAAGATTGGAATTATGGGTGGCAGTTACGGTGGTTACATGACCATGGCCGCACTTGCGTTTACACCTGAGGAATTTAAAGTTGGGGTAAATCTTTTTGGGGTTACGAACTGGTTACGGACCCTTCAAAGTATTCCAGCTTGGTGGGGCTCACAGCGCACGGCATTGTATACAGAGCTTGGAGATCCATATAGTGCAGACTCCGTGGCCTTGTACAACAAATCACCCTTGTTCTTCGCCAATAAAATTACCAAACCATTCATTGTACTTCAGGGAAGCAACGATCCAAGAGTTTTGCAAGTAGAGTCGGATGAAATTGTTGCTGCCGCTAAAAAGAATGGAGTTGCTGTAGACTATGTCATTTTCGCAGATGAAGGTCACGGGTTTATCAAAAAGGAAAATAACATTGTGGCTTATGAGAGGATTGTAGAATTTTTGGATACTCACTTGAAGGGAGAGACGAAGGAAGAGAAGAAGTGAGCGGAAAATCCTAGTTAATTTTCCCAGTCGAAAAAGTCATCTTCTTTCAACTGAGCTTTCTTTTTTGGCTGCTCTTTTTCCTTGGCTTTAAAAGATTCCTTAAAGGATTTGACCTGTTGTTTAAACTCGCCAGTTATCTTCTGACGGACAGCAGCTCCATCATAAGCAATTTCATAGTCATCAGTGGTTCCGGTGATTTTTAAGTAGAGTTTTGCTTTACCTCCTTTTTCTTCGACATAAGCATCTCCAGCTTCTTGTTTATTGATTTTTCGGCGAGCCGATAGTGGCGTGACAATCCGGTAATCGATCTGTTGATCAAATGTATGTTTACCGGTAAGTTGAATCGTTGTAAGGTTGGATCGAATTTCCATGCCAGGAATAAAAACTGTTTTGTTCTGGATGTGAATAGAATTTTTTAAGTCAGCAAACCGGAGCTGACGAAGCCCTTTGTCATCCAAATATTTGGAGAGTCCCTGGAGTGGCTCAAAATTATTCAGCTCTCCTTTACGAATGAGTACATCGGCATCAGCCGTAAGTTTTTCCGGAATCAATTTTAAGGCACGATCCAGATCGGCCTCCAACTTAATTTGTGCTGTCATCTGGCCTTTCAGGTGTTTTTGACTGATAAAATCCTGACCAAAATCTTCAAAAACATAAAACAAACTATCCAGGAGAATATCCTTTGTTTTAATGCCTGCCGTAATGGTCACAACAGCTTTTTTGCGAGCATCTATGGTTCCGTCGAGTTCCACAGCGCCGGACAAAGAACGAAAGTTATTTTTAGTTAAACGGGCCACACGGTCTCGAACAAGAAGATCACCTTTAAGTGCCTTTCCACGGAATCTACGGTAGTTTACTCGTGACACCTCGTAATTAAACCTCAAATGCAAATCCGGTGAGATGTCAAACTTGTATCCGGAGGCGTCTTCGAGGCCGAATCCAAAATCAAGTAATTGATCAACATCCAGATAGGTTGAACGAAGGCGGGTATCGATTCCAATAGGTTGATCGTCATGGAGCAACCAGGCTGGTAGGTTTCGAATCTGGCCGGAAAGGCGCAGGTCACTTTTCCCGACTGTGCCAGTCATATCCTTCATCTGAAGATCCTGACCATTAAATGAAAGTGACCCATTCCAATTTCTGAAGGGTATGTGTCGATTACCCCAATCCAGTGAAAATTTCTGCAGAAAAACTTTTCCTTCTGTCTTTACCTGCTGAACCGTTTCACGAGATTTC
>JBMSPY010000010.1:0-18645 GCA_049423005.1 Cyclobacteriaceae bacterium | reverse complement strand
GATGGGCGTAAATTTTGATCGCCTCTATTTTGAATCGGATACATATTTACTCGGTAAGAGTGAGGTGTTGAAAGGAGTTGAGCAAGGCGTCTTTTTTAAAAAAGAGGATGGTTCTATTTGGGTAGACCTGACTTCAGACGGACTGGATCAAAAAGTTTTATTGCGCTCCGACGGTACCTCCGTCTACATGACACAAGATATTGGTACGGCTATTCTTCGATTTAAAGATTTCCCGGGAATAGAAGGTCAGGTATACACCGTTGGTAATGAGCAGGAATACCATTTTAAGGTATTGTTCCTGATTTTGAAAAAACTTGGATTTTCCTGGGCGGATAAATGCTTTCACCTTTCCTACGGGATGGTTGATCTGCCTACAGGTAAGATGAAATCCAGAGAAGGTACCGTGGTGGATGCAGACGACTTGATGCAGGAGATGATTGAAGAGGCTGGTCGGCAAAGTCGGGAACTCGGAAAAGCTGAATATTCCGAAGAGCTTAATGAGATGATCGGTCTCGGAGCCCTTAAGTATTTTCTGCTTAAGGTCGATCCTAAAAAGAGGATGATGTTTGATCCTAAAGAATCTATCCAACTTCAGGGAAATACAGGTCCGTTTATTCAATACACGCACGCCCGAATCCGTGCGCTCATTCGAAAATCACAGGAGCAGAACTTGAATATTGAGCGAGCATTCGCTCCTGTTGAATTGCATGATTCCGAGCGTATTTTGATTCGAATGATTGGTCGCTATCCACAGCTACTACAAGAGGCTGCCAACCAGTATGCTCCTTCCATCATGGCTAACTATGCTTTTGATCTGGCCAAAGAATACAATCAGTTTTATCAGTCTGTTCGGATTTTCGGTGAGCCAGACTCTGAAAAAATGGCCTTTCGCATAGCACTCTCAGAACAAGTAGCCCGCACCATCCGTATGGCTATGGGTGTATTGGGTATCGGTGTTCCGGAAAAAATGTGAGGCTGGGATGAATTGTTGATTTTCTCTGCTGAAGTAGCCTTTACCTGGTCTGGATTCATACTTTCCTTAGGATATTTGCAGGTCAAAATGATAATTCATTATTTATGAAAATTCTCTCTATTCTATTCCTATTGTCGATGACTGTCACAACCTCCGGAACCATTTATGATTTCAAAGTAAATAGTCTTGAAGGTGCGCCCATAGACTTCTCTGTTTACAAAGGCAAGACGTTATTGATTGTCAACACCGCTTCAAAATGTGGATATACTCCACAATACACTGACTTGCAAAAACTTCATGAGCAGTATGGAAGTAAGGTTGTGATTCTCGGCTTTCCCGCAAATAATTTTGGTGGTCAGGAGCCTGGGTCCAATTCTGAAATTAAATCTTTCTGTTCTCAGAATTATGGAGTCACTTTCCAGATGTTTGAAAAGGTTTCAGTTAAGGGAACCGATCAGCATCCGTTATTTACCTGGCTAAAAGAAAAGTCTGGTAATGAACCCACCTGGAACTTCTGTAAGTATCTGGTTAAGCCAGATGGTACAGTAAAGTTTTTCCCATCAAAGATTAAGCCGTTGGATGAACAGATCGTTAAGGAGTTGTGATTAACCGAACACTGATAGTACTTATGTTTTTTTCCCTATTTGGAAGGTCCACAGCGGTGGCTCAAAAATCTATTTATGAATTCAAGATTCCGTCAATAGACGGGAAGATGATTGACTTTTCTGACTTTAAGGGGAAATGGATTCTTATTGTAAACACGGCCTCTAAATGTGGCTACACGCCTCAGTATGGAGACCTTCAAAAGCTCCATGAGCAATACGGATCAAAAGTTGTAGTGTTGGGTTTCCCAGCGAATAACTTTTTGTGGCAGGAGCCTGGCAGCAACAAGGAGATTGCCAGCTTTTGTGAAAAAAATTACGGTGTCTCTTTTCAAATGTTTGAGAAGGTGTCGGTAAAGGGTTCTGACAAGCATCCATTATTCCGTTGGCTGGAGGCTAAGACCGGTAAAACGCCGGGTTGGAATTTTTCTAAGTATCTGGTTCGTCCTGATGGCTCGGTCGCGGGATTTTATTCTTCATCTGTAAACCCTCTTGATAAGACCATTATTGATCAGGTCACCAAATAGTGACATCTTTGCGTCATGAAATGGTTATATCAGACTCGTCCGATTGCATTTGATTTAAGCATGTTGCTTATCCGCCTGGCAGGTGGATTAATGCTTCTTCATGGCATACCCAAGCTCATGGGGTTTACTGAACGAATGGATAAATTCAGTGATCCTCTTGGAATAGGATCTCCAGCTTCCTTGGCACTTTGCGTTTTTGCGGAGTTCTTTTGTACAGTCTTTGTAGTGTTGGGTGCATTCACCCGAATCATGGTCATTCCCATCATCATTACTATGGTTGTGGCTGTTTTTATTGTTCATGGTGGCGATCCCATAAAGGAAAGGGAACTTGGCATCTTTTTTCTCCTCACGTTTACCTCCATTTTCTTTGCTGGTCCGGGAAAGTACTCTTTGGATGGCCTTAGAAATGGCTAAAAACTGTTCATGAAGAAATGGATCCAGGCCTTTCGCCTACGAACCTTGCCCTTGGCAATGGCTTCTGGTGGTATGGGTAGTTTCCTTGCTGCTCGAGAGGGCTTATTTAAAGTCGATATTTTTTTACTTACAGCGCTGACAACTGTTTTGCTCCAGATTTTATCTAATCTGGCTAACGATTATGGTGACTCCGTTCATGGTGCCGATCACGCCGGACGAAAAGGTCCATTGCGTGCGGTCCAGTCTGGTGCTATTTCACGCAGTCAGATGCGATCCGCAGTAATTTTATTTTGTGGTCTTTCTCTTATTTCTGGATGTGCCTTACTGATTCGTGCGTTTCCGGATCACTACAAAATGGCTTTGGCCTGGTTGGTCATAGGTTGTATGTGTATTTATGCTGCTGTGACGTATACCGCAGGTCGTAAGCCTTACGGTTACCTTGGTCTTGGTGACCTGTCTGTATTTATTTTTTTTGGACTGATAGGTGTAATCGGATCGGAGTTTATGCACACGGGTAATTTTGATCCTCTGCATTTTCTTCCGGCTTCGGCAACTGGACTTTTAGCTGTTGCTGTGTTGAATGTGAATAACGTCCGTGATATTGAATCCGATCGTGCTGCGGGAAAATTTTCGTTGCCTGTACGTATGGGGCGTTTGGCTGCTGCTACCTACCATTCTGTATTGTTATACGGGGCTTTATTACTTGCTATACTCTACACCTTGATTTCTGAATCAAATGGATTTTCAGGCTTCTTCTACTTTCGTTTTTTATTTCTGGTGGTTGTGCCTTTTTTCATTCGCATCAATCAAGCTGTAAAAGAAACTCCAGCTGAAAATCTGGATCCATGGCTGAAAAAAATGGCTTTATCAGCTTTTGGTTTTATGCTCCTATTTGGCCTTGGATTGCTGCTTTCGCACCCTTTGTAACACAAGATTAATATTCGCCTGATAAATGTCAGGTTTTAATATGCTCCAGGTCAGGACTCTGTGGGATCTCTTGTCCTAGATTAGACCAAAACACAAAAACATGAAAAAGATTCTGGTTCCAAGTGATTTTTCTGAACAAGCGCAATACGCTTTCAAGTTTGCCGTTGAGTTTGCTGCTCAGGCTAAAGGTCAGGTTCATTTAATGCATGTCATTGAACTACCGGTACTTTACGATACTACTTTAATGCCTGCCTTATCGTTTGAAAAAGAATATTTAGAAGATGCGGCGGGTCTGGCCAAGAAAACGTTTACGGCACAGATTAAAAAGGTAGCAAAAAAAGTTTCAGTTACCTGGTCAGTGGATTACGGCAATCCTACATCTGTCATTCTCCAGGAGATGAAAAAGAATAAATACGACCTGGTTGTAATGGGCACTAAAGGAGCGACAGGCTTGAAAGAATATTTTGTTGGATCAAATACAGAAAAAATCGTCCGGCATTCTGGCGTTCCTGTAATCGCCGTTCCTGGTCCGGTTCAGCTATCATCCGTTAAAAATCTGGTCGTTGCAACCTCTTTGTCAGGCAATCAGGATTCCTTTATGGCTGCTGTAAAGAAGCTTCAGGAGTTTTTTAAAGCCTCGCTTCATTTGGTCTATGTAAATACACCAGCCATGTTCCGAAGGGACAGTGAGTCTACACAATTGCTTAACTCCTTTTCAAAGCGCTATGCCTTGGACAGAGTAAAGCTTGATGTGATTAATGATATCACCGAAGAGGAGGGACTCATGAATTATGCTCTAAAGACTGGTAAGTGTATGGTAGTTATGGCTACGCATGGACGCCGAGGCTTGGCTCATGTTCTTACCGGAAGTGTGGCTGAGGATGTGGTTAATCACATCAAGTTTCCGGTGTATACTTTACGCATGGGAAAAGCGTCTAAGTAGCTTGATCGATAGGTTATGTACAATTAAACCGGCTCATGGCCGGTTTTTTTATAAATTTGAATAACCTTTGATGAGTTGATCCGGAAATTTTTCCCCCTGGATAAAAACTATCTTCTGGAGCAGGCACAGCTTCAGACCAAAGACTGTCTCCTTTCTGATGTATTGATTCGTGTTGGCAGGGCCTATGAAGCAGTCCATAATCCGCTGGGTCTGGAGGATGACTTTGTTCGAAAGATTCGTCAGTTTAAGCCGAATTCCGTTCAGAACCTGGATGAGTTCTATTATTTGCTTTGTGGTCTTTACAGGTATCGATATGGTAATAATCAGCTCGAATTATTGTGGGATGGCAGTGATCATTTGACACGCTACAAATCTGATTGGCAAAAGGCTTTTTGTGAATGGATTGATCACCTGTGTTCTGATCCATTGTTTGTTCAGGCCGTACTCGACCTGACTGTGTTTTTTCCAGAGGATCAAAAACCAGCTTTGGCTGAGGTCCGGATGCAGCATTTCATCAGATCACATTTTTCAATAAAAATTCATAAGACCAAAGGCATTGTGGCTGCTTAAGCCTACTCCCTTATTCAGGAAGGTCAATTCTGAGATTCTCTTTTTTTCTTATCACAGGTTTGAATATATTTATTCAACTAACCTGCCAAAGGCCACTCCTTTTCTATTTTATGGTCTATCCTTAACCGATTCCGATATGAATATGCGTCAAATGTTTTCCTTGATTTCTATGGTTACTGTTGTAGCTATTGGAATGCTTGGTTACTCTATCAGCAGCGGCTTTTATTTTCTGTACGCATTTATTCTCCCGGTAATATGGATTGGGGTGGTCGATATGATTCAGGAAAAGCAATCGATCAGAAGAAATTTTCCAGTGTTGGGTCGATTACGTTATGTATTGGAAGACCTTCGTCCTAAAATTCAACAATATTTTGTTGAGTCGGATACCGATGGGGCGCCGATCAATCGTAATGAGCGATCAATGGTTTATCAGCGTGCCAAACGACAAGTTGATACCACTCCGTTTGGAACTCAGCTGGATGTGTATGCAGAGGGATACGAATGGATGACGCATTCCATCAATCCTAAAGATTTTCAAAAGCTGGATCATCATCCACGCATACGCGTTGGGGGTAAAGCTTGTACACAGCCTTATGAGGCCAGTGTATTGAATGTTTCGGCGATGAGCTTTGGATCCTTGAGTAAAAATGCAATTCTGGCTTTAAACGGCGGAGCTAAAAAGGGAGGTTTTGCACACAACACCGGAGAAGGTGGTTTGAGTCCTTATCATTTGGAACCTGGTGGTGATGTGATTTGGCAAATTGGTACCGGTTATTTTGGAGCTCGCGATAAGAAGGGCAATTTTAATGATGAGGCCTTTGCAGCAAACGCGAATAAGTCAAATGTAAAAATGATCGAGATCAAGCTATCACAGGGTGCAAAGCCCGGACATGGCGGAATCTTGCCTGCAAAAAAGAACACACCCGAAATTGCGGCCATTCGTTTGGTGGAACCCGGTACAACGGTTTTTTCTCCACCTTTTCATTCGGCCTTCAGTACACCGATAGAATTGATCCAATTTGTTGATAGACTGCGCAGACTTTCCGGGGGCAAGCCTGTAGGTTTTAAGTTATGTATTGGTCGTAAAAGTGAATTCCTTTCTATTTGCAAGGCTATGGTAAAACTGGATAGTTATCCGGATTTTATTTCGATTGATGGGGGAGAAGGTGGAACAGGTGCTGCACCTCCTGAATTTTCAAATTCTGTTGGAATGCCGCTGTTGGTTGCGTTAGCATTCGTGGATATTTCCCTTCGAGGCTTTGGAATCCGAGAAAACATTAAATTGAATTGCTCCGGAAAAATTCTCTCCGGATTTCACATCATGCGTGCGCTGGCCTTGGGCGCTGACTTTTGCAGTAGTGCCCGTGGAATGATGCTGGCCCTAGGTTGCATTCAGGCCTTGGAATGCAATAAAAATTCTTGTCCTACCGGCGTAGCTACTCAGGATCCTTATTTCATGAAGGGATTGGTGGTAGGTGATAAAACCGAGCGTGTGAGCAGCTTTCATAAAAACACTGTCGAAAGTTTTGTTGAATTAATGGGTTCGGCTGGATTGGAGCATCCTGATCAGATTAATCGGACCCATGTCTATCGCCGTGTATTTATGAACCTGGTAAAAACCTACGAAGAAATTTATCCGACCATCCCCAAAGGATGTCTTCTCGAAGGAGGAGATTCTCCAATGGAGTTTGACTCCTACCTGGCCCGGTCATCCGCCGACTCTTTTGAAGTTGCTGTCGCCTGATTTTATCTTTCTTAGGTTCTAATTGCAACGTACACACGGCCTGTCAGCATAACCGTGTTTGACAGCCCAGTCCCTGCAGGCGATCTGGTTGGTGAAACAGGGTAGATTCAAATCAAGACTTTCAACCCTCCAGGGACTTGCTTCGGGGCAACGATTGGCACACAAAACGATGTCTTCCTGACTTTTGCAGCACATCAAGAGGTTAAAAAGTGTAAAAATGGCCATCCTCATGCAGGAAAGATTGATCCAAAAAGCATTTTTTAGAATGAGGGTTATCGGCTTTCGAGAGATGGAATTTCCAGAAAGTGCTAGCTTTGATCAGCTGCATACAATTATAGTGCGGCACATTCGATGAAAAGTCCAATACAAAGAAATTACCCTAACACTATTGGAAAATGGTTGGATGGCTTAGGGTTCCTTTTTCTTGCATTGTTGTGGGCTTTTGTTTTGAAGAGCTATTTTCAATTACCAGACCAGATTCCTACTCATTTTAATTTATCTGGTGTGCCTGACGACTATGGTTCACGCTACATGATTTTATTTCTTCCAGGGATAGCTACTCTTTTATTTATTCTTCTTTCAGTTATAAACCGACGTCCAGAGCGCTTCAATTATCCGATTACGATTACGCCTGAGAATGCCGCATATCAGTATCAATTGGCTTCGAATTTGATTCGGACTCTACGCTTGGCTATGCCGATAATTTTTGGTTTAGTGGCTGTATCTACCATCGGATCATCCTACAGTCATTTAAGTCCTCTACTGAGCTACCTGCTTCCGCTAATTTTAGGCTGTACTATTCTTCCGCTGATTATTTATTTATTTCTGGCCACTCGTAAAGAGAAGATCCTATGAATATCAATGATGAAATCATAAATCGTCGTCGTTTTTTCATCAGGTCAGGAATGATTGGGACGGCAATTCTAGGTTTGGCTGGTTGCACCAACTCAATTAAAGCTCATGCTAATGGAATCACTCTTGATCCGCCTTTGGTAGGTGAGAGTGTTTTTGCGTATCTAAATAGAGTCCTTGGAAAGATGGACCTAAGTCTCTACCGGGGAATTATTGGAGCAGCGAATACTTTTAAAGAGGGTGATGAGATTTTAGGTGTTTCGGCTTTGGATGAGGATTCGCGAAACTTTGCGCGAACCCTAATTTCCAACACCACAATTGGTGACTTAAATTCCTATTCGCTGTATAGCGATGAGATCTATGATTTGATTCATAATACGACAAAACAAACCGAAAAGCTGGCGAATTGGACGATTGGGGAATTGAAGAATTTCATTCTTACCGATTCGGAAGAGGCCATAAAGCAAATAATGCCTTCCTTAACAAGCGATGTTATCGCCTGTTTGGTTAAAACAATGTCCAACCAGGAATTAATTGAAACGGGAAAAAAAGTCTTTAACCCACTGCCCGGAAGTAAAATTGGTAGCAAAGGCTACATGGGAGCACGGGTTCAACCAAACTCTCCTACTGACGATCCTGAGGATATCCGTTGGCAGGTTTTTGATGCCTGGTCCTACGGAGTTGGTGATGTTGTTCTGGGTACGAACCCTGTATCCTCTGATCCCATCAGTGTAGCCCGAATTGAAAAGACCTTATATGAAATCTTAACGACGTTTGGTCTTCAGGACACACTGCCAAACTGCGTCTTGGCCCACATCGATATTCAGTCTAAGGTAGAAGATCTACAACCTGGTACGACAGGAATCTGGTTTCAAAGCTTGGCGAGCACGGTAAATGCAAATAAAACTTTCGACGTTACTGTAGAAAAAATGTTCTCCCATGCCGCCCGACGAACCGGTCGCTATGGCCTCTATGCTGAGACGGGACAAGGCGCAGACGCTACCAATGGCCATGGCGAAGGTGTAGATATGGTTGTGCATGAATCCAGGAAATATGGTTTTCTGAGAGCTCTCCGCCAGGCCTTGGAAAAGGGGAAAGATCCAGAAAAAATTCCGTGGGTTTTTGTTAATGACGTTGCCGGATTTATTGGTCCGGAAGTTTTTAGAACCAGGGATCAACTGGTAAGGTGCTGTCTCGAAGATATCGTAATGGGGAAGTTACACGGACATACAATCGGATTGGATGTTTGCTCAACCTTACATATGGATATCGACCTTGATGATTTAGAGTGGTGCATTGATCAGATTATGCCAGCCAATCCTGCTTATTTAATGGCCCTGCCAACTAAGAACGATCCGATGCTGAGTTATCTCACTACAGCCTTTAACGATCATGTTCGGGTTAGGGAGAAATTTGGATATAAAGTCAGCGACGATATGTGGAGCTTCTTTAAAGGAATGGGTGTAATTGGAAGCGATAATCGTCCTGGTCCTCACTTTGGTGATCCCATTTGGGTATACTATCAATATTGCCTTGCAAAAGATGATACCCGGAATCGTGATTTGATATATGAAGAAGGTCGCCAATGTTTGGCTAGGATTCGTAAAAGAGGTGTACCAATTGCTCAGGGTACAGGAGCTCAGTATTGGGAGATGAATCCTGAATTGGATAAACAAGTCCGTCATTTGTATGCAGATGCAAAAAGAAGTATATGGACCGAAATGCCGGAGTCGTGTGCTACATCTATTCCTGCCGCTACCGTATTGGTCACACAATCAAAAGACCGTAAAGATTATATCTATCATCCGGAATCTGGAGAGAAACTTTCTGAGGTATCAATCGAAAAATTAAAAATCTATCGAAAGTCATTGTCAGGCAATTGGCCAATGATTCAGATTATCATTTCTGATGGTCTAAGTCCAGATGCCTTAATGGACGAAGGTCACCTTATGCCTTATCTGAATACCTTAATTCCTGAACTCGAACGTTTAGGATTTTCTTCTGCACCTGGTCCGCTTGTAATCAAGCATGGTCGGGTACGCGCAGGATACGCCTGTGGAGAGTACTTGTTTGGTGAGGAAAAGGAACTTTTAGAGAAATATGGAATTATTCACATTATTGGCGAGCGCCCCGGATCTGGTCATCATAGTTTTTCAGCTTACCTAACGGTGGCCACTTCCCAAAAATGGTCCGTTACCGGTCAGGTCGACCACGATATTACTAGGGTTGTTTCTGGTATATCCGACACATCTTTGGTGCCGGAACAAGCCGCACGAGAAACGGCAACTATTATTCGTGAACTTTTTGCTTGAGTTCTTCAGTCAAACGGCACGTGTACGTGTCGCTCGGCATGATAGGAGGATCGAACCAGAGGCCCCGCTTCCACATACTTCAGTCCACGCTTAAGCCCCTCTTCTTTATACATTTCAAATACATCCGGGTGGATGAATTCGGCAACCTCTAGGTGAAGCTTGGTCGGCTGTAGGTATTGACCAAGGGTAAGGATCATTAATCCATTTGCGGCCAGGTCATCCATTGCCTTAAAAACCTCTTCTTTGGTTTCACCAACTCCCAGCATAATTCCGGACTTGGTGCGATTTCCGGCTTCTCGAATCCGTCGGATTTGTTCCAGACTACGTTCGTACTTAGCCTGAGGTCGTACAATACGATACAATCTTCCGACTGTTTCCATATTGTGGCTGACTACCTCTTGTCCACCTTCTATCATTCGGTACAAGGCATCCCAATTTCCTTTGGTGTCTGGTATCAAGGTCTCAATGGTTGTCTCCGGACTTTGTTGTTTAGTCTGAACGACGGTTTGATACCAGATTTCAGCTCCTCTGTCCTTGAGCTCGTCCCGGTTAACGCTGGTGATTACCGCATGCTTTACGCCCATTAGTCGAATGGCTTCAGCAACACGACGTGGTTCGTCCACATCGTATTCTGTTGGCCGACCTGTGGCCACAGCACAAAAAGTGCAGCTGCGGGTACACACATTACCGAGAATCATAAAAGTCGCTGTACCTGCCCCCCAACATTCGCCCATATTTGGACAATTGCCGCTTTCGCAAATGGTGTGCAGTTTATGCGTATCAACCAGATGACGAACTCGTGCATAATCCGGACCAACGGGTAGTTTGACCCGGAGCCAATCCGGCTTACGCTTCCTCGGTTCAGAAATGACAGGCAGGTCGATCATCTGAAAAAATTATTTGCCGATCAGTGACTTATACGTATCGGATGAAAGAAGGTCGTTGACTTCTGCAGCATTACTCACCTTTACTTTTACCATCCAGCCGTCGCCGTAGGGATCTGAATTAACAGAAGCCGGATTTGAGTCAAGTGCTGAGTTCACTTCTAAAACCTCGCCACTTACAGGCATAAATAAATCAGATACGGTCTTTACGGCTTCAACAGTACCAAAAACATCGTGTTGATTTAGAGTCTGGCCAACGGATTTGATGTCCACATAGACGATATCACCCAATTCGCTTTGAGCAAATTCGGTAATTCCGATGATGGCTGTATCGCCTTCCATCCGGATCCACTCATGGTCTTTAGTATACTTTAGATCTGCAGGAATAGTCATAAAAGCGGTTTTTTTAATAATTAGACCGTCTTTTGACGGCCGTCAAAATTAATAAAATTCGGCAGCAATGGGGGTTAAAACTGAAGGCTATTGTGCCAGGTCAAACAGGATCTTGGTTCCGAACCGGGTGGTAGCTCGTGGGAAGGCAGATGAAATGTATGGGGTATTGCTGTTCCGCTCGAAATAAAACTGCAGGCTGAGTTTTTTGTTTACCACATAATTGATGTTCGGTCGTAGCTGGAAATTATAATTTCCGTTGGTAACCGTGTTTACGTCCTCAATTTTTCGTTGAATGGTCTGATTGTTGGTAACACTAACATTTAGCCGGAAGGTCATATCATTTTTGACGGTCACTACGCGACCTCTGTCCTTAAAGGGTAATTTGAAATTGTTCTTTGTGAACCCGACTTCTGCCGACCAATCTTTGCTGTTTAATTCGGTTACCTGCGCATTTGAAATATTTAAGGCCAGATCACGTTTGGTTTTGTACTCAAAGCGGATACTCATTTTATTTTGCGTTCGCACGTTGACTCCGATCAATGGCGCAAATGTTTCGGATATCATCACTTGGCCAATGACGTATTGAGGGATTAGCTTTCCCTGATCGTTGCGCTGTGTGGCAAAGCTCGCACTATTGTATTTCTCGACTGGCTGATTGATGCCTACAGAAGTGTATTCAAGAGAGTTGTTGTAATTCACAACGGAATAATTGGATGAATACGAATGCGTAAGTGTTACCGATTGAAAGATGTTTTTAAATAACTCCAGTTTGGAAAGGCGGTTATAATCCAATCTCCAGTTGGGCAGAGGCAAAGATGGGAATGGAGAAAGGCTTGTTGATTGAGCTGTTTTACCGGTATAGGCTGCGATAAAAGCTGGGATAACCACATCCTGACTTTTCAGCTCATAGGAATTTCCAGTTACCTGATTAAACCGCTGCTGCATAATGTTGATGTAGTCTTCAAATTGTTTAAAGACCGTTGAGTTCAAGCTGGAGTTGTTTCTAAACGCTGTGCGGATCGAAATCGTGGTAATTTTATAAGAGCCGGTTAAGCTTGGGCTTTGGGAGATGTAGCCCTCTGATTCCAGATCATAGCGGAAGATTTCCTGGAATGAGGCCATGGACGATTTCTTCATATCCAATTGAAGCTTAATATCGGTAGCGGGCTCAACATTAGCCCTTAAGGTTAAATCCCTGTTTTTGGTTTGGCTGAATGGCTGTGTAAGACGAGGATTCTGGGTTAGCCATCCGTTATCGCGTGCCCGGAATCGGATATTCGGATCCTGACCTCCAAGGATAAAATCCCATCCAGGAGCTGTATAGGCTTTGTCCATTCCAAGGAGAAATGGTGAGGGATTGAATCCTGGAAGAATGGTTCCTTGATTTACATTGTACGTACCGTTGATGCTCCGTACAGACATAAGTAGCCTGGTTAAACTTTTCAAACCACCAAGTTGAGGAGGTTTCTTCACCGTATCTGGTTTTGCCTTGGCTTGCTTGGCGATTTCGGCTGCCGAAAGTTTTCGCTTAGGCGTGTTGGCTTCTTTAAGAAACTTTGATTTGTTATACAGCTTAACAAAATCAATTTTTCCCGTTAAGGCCATGTCTACCGAGTTTTGAATGATATTCCCCAACAGGAGGGAGTCAACTTTCTCCAAAGGGCCGGCTCTCCAGGCATATCCCAGGTTATGACGATAATCTGCACCAATCCAATTCAACATCGGAAATTTATCGAAGGGCAAAACATAATTGGCCGTTATATTTTGCTCGAAGTTTTTCATACGACCAAACTTTTTAAGATTATCCTTAACAATTTGTTTTAAGGAGTCGGAATTAATATCTCCATCTGGTTCGTCGATAATGGCTGCTGCCCGGGCTGTATAATCCAAGCCTAGAGATCGTGTAAGATTCCACTTAACTGCATAATTGCGATTAAAAACAAAATATTTTTGGTAGTTGGGTAAACTGCTTGCTGCGTCAGTACTGGCATTACGGTAAATGATTTTATTAAATGCTCTGTCTAAATCTCCGCGAACCGATATGCTCTGCGGAACAGGATTGAAATTGAAGTCACGAATAAATTGCAGGCTCTTAGGTTTGGTCCAGCCAGCTTCTTTAAATGGCTCAAAACCTTTGAATTTAGATGTATACTGCCAGGCGACGCCACCCCTGATGTTCCGCTGGGTATTTTCAATCAGGTTGAAATTTGTTCGGGTTGCTTCACTATAGGCATAGGTGAAGGCAAAGTTTTCAATATCCCATATATTCGATTTGGCTTTGGGATTTAACTTGGTTCTTCTGACGTTAGTAAAATTGATGCTTCGTCTCGTACTGACATCCTGGATAAGATCCAGGTATGCTCTTTTCTCTGCATCGCTATTGAAGGATTTGAAGGCAGCCTCAATTCTCAGGTCCGGATTGGCAGGATCAAAATTCGGATTGAGAATGGTTTTTTCGTAGCTGGCAAAAACAGGTAATTTGAGACCAGTCCATTTCGGAAGCAGCTTATCCAAATTCATGTTTACCGAAACATCATAAGAATTTGTCTCTCCACGTGCTCGTTCGGATATTTTTGACTGGGCTCCTCCATAACCAAAGGAAATATGCTTAAAGGATCCGCTAACATTACCCAGATCAGCCAACTTGGTATTTAATACGGCATTCATAGCCCATCCTGCTGTGCGATCAAAATCTGTCAGTCGCATTTCGTTAGCCCATAGACAAACCGTATAATCTCTTTTATCTGTTGATGTAGGATTTCGAACGCCGATCATTAAAACTTTTACCTGACTCAAATCGGGTCGGCCGAGCATTCGGATACCTTGTCGACCATCCACAATTTTGGGTCCTTGCTTGGGGTATAGTTCGCCTAAAGGAAAGGACTCCCGATCACGGGCAGCTTTAAGACCGTACAGTTCATTTAATGCTAAATCGAACTGATTCTCATCTGGCCAAATGGCATCTCTATTTCCAGAGCGCACATTTGGGTCTAAGGGATCCACAATTTTTAATGGTAATTCAACCTCGTAGTAGTTCTGGTCAAAGTCAGTTCCCAGTCGAACGAAAGCCGTAAGGTTACCATCACGAAGTCCTTGTTCGCCGAATGCACTTAAAAACATTTTTAGGCGACCGTAATTGAAAAAGTCAAATGATACATTTTTATAAATAGCTCGGGCATCGCCATCTTGAAGTTCATCAACACACAATTGAACGGCCTGTTCATTGAGTCGGCGGGCAACGGCAGAGGTATTGTCACGATCACGTCGCAAGGGCTCTACATACGGGGGTTTGCTGTCGCTTGGATAACTGTTCTCCTCTACGTTTACTACTGAAACAGAGAAATTATCCAGGTTTGGCTCAAGGGGCTCGCCAAATCGCGGATCCTCGAGATTGGCTGTGTATCTTCTCCAACGGTTTCCTACAGCTCTGAAATTAGCCAGACGAAGTACAATAGGGTCTTTAAATCCAGTCAGGATCATACGCACATAACGAATGGATTTAAATCCATTGATGTCTCCAACCTTACCTTCAAACTGCCGTACTGGAATTCGAACCAAGTACCAATTTTCTGGATTTACTTCTGGAGGAAGGGTGCTTGCACTTGGTCTTATGGCATCTACAATAAACTTATTGCCTACTGAAAGTGTACTCGGTTTCAGGTCCATCGAGTATATATAGTATTCCTCCAGATCACTTAAGGTGTTGTCCTGATTTAAGTCTTCATTATCGGGAGTGGTATAATTCGAACGCGGGAAAGCATCTTCATTACTGCTCACCGGAGAATTATTCTCCATACCCATAAAATATTTATAGCGCTCCAGTAATCCTGCGCGTTTTTCATCCAGCTCGGCACCAAGGGTATAACGGAAATCATCGCCTGAAGGATCAACCTCAGCTTTTTCACGGACGGAAGGAGGGAGATTATCCAGGTATTCAGAAAACTTTATTTTCTCTTGTTCGTTTCCAGCACCATCCAGTCCTACATCCTGATTGCTTCGTGAGGTGGCTGAAATATCAAATGCATTATTCAGGTATTGCCGGGTCGTAACATAGCCCCAGTCGTTTTCTGTAGTTTCACCAGCTGTCAGATCGCCATTGGCTGGCAATCCGTTTTCAAATGCATGCTTGCCATCGCGCATGACATCTTCGGAAATACTGCCCATATGGAAAATAATTTTTCCTCCCGTTGTATTGGCTTTTGGAGGATTGATGCCGTCGTCAATAAGACTTTTTGAATCATTGATGAATGGATCCAACATCCAGAATTCAATGTATTCCACGTTGGCTTTATCCCAGTCTACTTCATTTCGAATAGCCGTTGTGATACCAGCCCAATTCTTTTCTGGATTTCGGAAAAATCCCTCTGCGGTAAGTTCATTGGAACGTGTGTTATAATTATAAGGACCGCGTTCAGATGGGTAAAAGGCTAGATCCAGTATTGGTTCATAGAAATTTCCGATCTGTCGGTCGCGTCCAGGGAAGATCTCCTGCTGTTGTACAGCTCTGGTATAATGGTTTTGGTTTACGACTTCTGTGCTTAGATATTCAGGTTTGAATCGACTAAGTTCGCGATACCACAGGTTATCAATCGTATACCAGGATAATCGAGCGCGACGATAGCCAGAGCCTAAATCATTTAATCCAAAACCCAATGATTCATCAAAACCGGTTTCCTTCGGTGTGGAAGCTAATTTCCAACCCAATGGTGACATCAGGCTGTAAGGTGTGGCTGTATTTTCAAAATCATCGATAAACGAAGTTCCATCTCCCTCAACAACATTCGAGGTTCCTGGCAACAGTTGTGCGAATTCTGCATTCAGGGAAATATTTGATGTCTCTTTTGTTTCTAGGAAGGGTAATGCGTCGACTACCTTGGTGAGTATTCTTGAATCCTTTCTCAAATTAAGATCCAAGCCATACTGTAAGTTTCTTGCCGGCTCTGTACCAATCAGATTGCGTGTAATGAGTGGTCGTTCATTATAATAGAGCAATGTTGATCCGATATTAATGTCCTCACTTAATTTATAGTCCAATCTGGTTCCCAACAAGGACCGGGTTTGAAAAGCAAAAGGATCTTGTTGTTCATAAGTGATATTGATGTCCTTTCCTGAGCTGAGTACACCGTCGTTCAGGATGGTCACTTTACCGAAAGTATAGTCAATAGTATAGTCTCGGCCTTCAATTAGGGGAGTTCCTCCGGCATAAACTTTTACAGAGCCTTGAGTGATATTGAATCCTTGTATAATAATTTCCTTACCGGATCCCGCTTTAAATTGACCAACCAGAAAGAATTTATTTTTAGTGGCAACCAGTTCCGCTTCTGCTTTTGTCGTTCGGTATAAGGTGTCGTAGAGGTACTTGTTCAGCAGAAAGTCTCGAGTATTTGGATTGTTCTCAAGCGCAAAAAGTTTTCGAAGACTGGTATTAAAAGGCTCCAGATAAGGAAAGACAATTAACCCCGTTTCGGTGTTGATGGTGATGCCTTCCACAAAGTCAAAATTGCCATCGGGCTGTGGATCGTTGTAAGGGTTTAACCTATCTAAGCCAAACACTTGAATCAATTGTCGTGTTCGACTGATGTCACCATCCTGAAGCTGTGGGTTGTCTTTACCCGTGCGGTCATCCCGGTAGATTACCCGGAGTTGGAAATTATCTCTTGTAAGCTGGGATACATTCAGATTGTAAACGTTTTTCATCATCAGATCCCAGGTAGGTAAAATTTTACCTGCCCTGTCCTTGATGGCGATTTTCCGTGGCCGCAGAAGTTTTAAAAAAACAACCTCGCGGTCGTCAATGTCTGCATAATCTTCAGAAAGTTCACCCACCTTATACACGCGGCCATTGTAGGTGTATTCAAACGCAATGGCAAGGGCTTCATCGTTCTGAAGTTTACGCTGAAGGGTAATGTAACCAAGTTGTCGATTAACGGTGAATTCGGTTGGCGCAAGTTTTCGGGCACTGGTAATTTTTTCAAAATCGGTACCTGAAACCAATCCTTTTTCGCCCAATAGGGTGCTTATGTTTTCTGAGTTACGATCAATTCCTGTAAGGTAATCGGTGAACAGATTATTGGCTGAGTTATTGGTTGGAGATTTTGGAGGAACAGCCGAAGCGAATAAGTCTTTCCGGTAAATCTTGCCAGACTCTCCCATATCCTGAATACCCACAATATCGCGAAGGGTTTGGGTATCGTTATTTCTGTTCAACAGGTAAACCTCTACACGAGTAATGTTAACGCCACTGGTTATTTGAGGCAGGGTACTAAGCCACAATTCGAAATTGTCTCTAAAAAACTGACCGAGAAAGAAGTTTCTGTTTTCATCGTAGTTGGAGGCCTGGATTTCAAAGGGTCTTCCTTGTGAGGTTCCATTGGTGCTACCACCCAAATTGATGCTCTGTTGTTTCCCGCGTTGGGTAGTAACAATGGAGGTCATGTACAACTTGCCAAATTGCATCTGTGCCTTAATACCGAAAAGATTCTGTGCGCCGGTTATAAGACTATTATTCAATGGAAGTCCAACATTTCCGATTTCAAGTTTTTTCAGAATATCCTCCTTGAATCCGGTGTATTCAATCTTCATCTGATTCTGAAAATCAAATGAATTATTGTTATCAAAATTGGTAGAGACCTTTAATTTCTCACCAATTTTTCCCTGGACGGAAAGGTTCATTTGCTGATTAAAATCAAATCCTCCATTTCGTTGTTGACGAATTGGAATGGCCGGATTCTGGACTTTCTGCCAGGACCCACCAAAGTCGAGGGTAACAAAGCCTCTGGGAATGAGCTCTACGTAGCTTCCTCCAAAAATTCGGTCCAGAGCAGGGCTGATGTAAAGCTTCGGAATTAATCCCCTGCCACTGACTGAACTTTCTCCATCAAGACTTTTACTGCGTGATTGAAAGTAACTTTTGTTGAGTTGGGTATTCTGGTAAGCATCGTATTCCTCAAAGGTCATTTGAGTCGGTGGACGTAGGAATCGGTCGCCTAATCGTTCATAAATGGTGTAACGGAGACCAGTGTCAAGTTCTATAGTGGATTTGAAGGCTCCAGGGTCCTTTAAGAAAAACGGAGAAACGGTTGTGTAGTTGGAAAAAGGATCTCCGTAGCGGTCTCTAAATCTGAAATTTGGTCGCCATGGATATTTTTTTCTCTCTACTGAATCAGGAAGTAAAGAAATCGTCTCGGCTCTGGTACTGTCTGTTTTGGCAGGGGTGTTCGTCTCCTGTGATTGTCCATAAACCGGGATCAATAGCATCACTATTCCCACTAGGGGAATAAACCACATATTCAGACTTCGCGTACTCAAACGTAGGTTAGGCGCTTTTAAGGGCTATTTTCACCAAATCTTCCAAACTAAGGCTATTTCCTGACTTTTTTAGGATGGCATCAATGCTTTTTTCTGCCGCCGGCCTGGAAACACCTAGGGTCATGAGAGCTGATAACGCCTCACTGCGTATGGTATTGTGACCGGCTGCTGAATTAATGGCACCAGATGGGTCAGC
>JBMSPY010000009.1:0-19875 GCA_049423005.1 Cyclobacteriaceae bacterium | reverse complement strand
TGAATGACGCCGAGAAAGACTGCTCCGGGTTTGGCGTACTTTTCCTTGATGTACTGCTTTACCATATCGGCCAGCGTTACATCACCCGTCTCATCGCTTTGAACCAGCACGCCAGATATTTTATTGATGGCAATTAGGTGATTATCCTCAAAAAGAACCTTTAAAGGCTGGCGCATAGGAAATCAAAGATACAGCCTGATTCAGCTAACTTTGGTAAATATCTTTTTATCATGAGTCATTATCTATCTCTGGTACCTCAATTACTGGTCATTTATTTTTTTGGAATTGCCTGCTCGCCCAAAGCGGATCTGGAGTCATCCGTACAGCAGGAACTGGCCAAGGTCGAAGGCCGATTTGCCGTTGCGTTCAAAGATCTCTCCACGGGTGAAACGCTATTCATAAATGCTGATTCGGTATTTCATGCAGCCAGCACTATGAAAACACCCGTCATGGCGGAATTGTTCCGGCAAGCAGGTCAGGGTACGTTTTCACTTCAGGACTCTATTGAAATCCGCAATGAATTTAAAAGTATCGTTGATGGTAGCCCCTATTCGTTATCAAGGGAATCAGACAGTGATACACTGATCTACAATCGGATTGGAGAAAAAGAAACGATCATGAATTTGATGACCGACATGATCATTGTGAGCAGCAACCTGGCCACCAACATACTGATCGATCTGGTGGGCGCGCAAAAAGTTGATTCGTTGCTGCTCAAAATCGGTGCGCCAAACATGCATGTGCTACGGGGCGTGGAGGATACCAAAGCATTTGAGGCCGGACTTAACAATACAACTTCAGCCCGCGGACAATTGTTGTTGTATGAGCTGATCGCCAACAACCAATTGGTAGATGAAAAAGCTTCTGCTGAGATGATACGCGTCTTAAGCGATCAACGCTTCGGAGAAATCATACCGGCTAAACTTCCGAAAGAGGTTAAGGTGGCCCATAAGACCGGGTCGATTACCGGGGTTCAGCACGATGGAGGAATTGTTCTGTTACCAGATGGACGCAAATACGTGCTGGTGTTGCTGTCTTCCAAACTTAAAGATGTAGATCTGGGAGTCGAGGCAATGGCTAAAGTTTCCGAAATAATCTATAAGCATGTCACCAAAGACAACCCATGATTAAAATTCTGAAGTGAAATGAAATTCAATCTCCGGGAAATTCTCCTGAACCATCTGCAACCAGGCCTTTGACTCAGCCATAAATACCAATTTACCGTCCTTGTCTTCGGCGATGTGACGTTGTTTATTATCTACAAACTCCTGCAATTTTTTCGGATCCTTGCTACTAATCCAGCAAGCTTTGAAAATATGCTGAGAAACAAATTCGACCGTGGCGTTGTATTCCTGCTTCAGTCGGAATTGTATGACTTCAAACTGAAGTGCTCCAACCGTTCCTACGACCTTTCGCTTTCCCAGGTTATAGGTAAATAACTGTGCAACACCTTCCTCCATGAGTTGCAGCAAACCCTTTTCAAGCTGCTTGGTCTTCATGGCGTCCTTATTCACAACCTCTTTAAAAATTTCAGGAGAAAAACTGGGTATCCCGGTGTACTGTAGCTTTTCACCGGTGGTAAGCGTATCTCCTATTTTAAGGTTTCCAGTATCGTAAATACCCACGATATCACCAGGCCAGGCTTCATCAACCGTCTCGCGGTCCTGAGCCATAAAGGCTGTTGCATTTGAAAAACGTAACTCTTTATTATGCCGAACGTGGTAATAATTACTTCCCCGCTCAAATTTTCCGGAGCACACCCTGAGGAAGGCAATACGGTTTCGGTGCTTGGGATCCATATTCGCATGAATCTTAAAAATGAATCCGGAAAATTTAGATTCATCAGGAGCTACATCCCTAAGTGTCGTATGCCGGGGAATTGGTGTGGGCGCAATATTTATGAACGTATCCAACAATTCCCGAACACCAAAATTATTTACAGCACTGCCAAAGAATACAGGCGCCACTTTGCCGTCCAGATATTCTTGAACACTGAATTCCGGATACACGCCCTCAATCAACTCTACATCGGCACGCAACTGACGGGCATTCGATTCTCCTACCAGGCGGTCCACTTCTTCATTATTGATATCGGCTATCTCAATCCCTTCTTCAACTGTAATCTTACTCGGTGTAAACAGATGCAGGCTTTTCTCATACAGACTATAAACCCCCCTGAAACCCTTACCCATGTTGATGGGCCAACTCAAGGGGCGAACTTTTATATCGAGCTTTTCCTCAATCTCATCAAGCAAATCGAATGGATCTCTTCCCTCCCGGTCTAGCTTATTAATGAAACACAACACAGGGGTATTGCGCATCCGGCAAACCTCCATCAGTTTTTCAGTTTGTGTTTCTACTCCCTTTACACAATCGATCACCATAATCACACTATCCACAGCGGTAAGCGTTCGGTACGTGTCTTCCGCAAAATCCTGGTGACCGGGTGTATCGAGCAGATTGATTTTGATGCCGTTGTAATTAAATCCCATCACCGAAGTAGCCACGGAGATACCGCGCTGTTTCTCAATTTCCATCCAATCGCTTCGGGCGTGATCCTTGATCTTAGATGATTTTACGGCACCAGCCTTTTGAATGGCGCCGCCAAACAATAAGAGTTTTTCTGTAAGCGTAGTCTTTCCGGCATCAGGGTGACTGATGATGCCAAAGGTTCGGCGTTTTTCGATTTCCTGCGTTAAGTTCATCAGGGCGCAAAAGTAAGGATATCAAAGGGGAATAGACAATGCCGGCTAATGGTATTAGAGCAGCGGGCTTTTAGAGTTTGCTGCTAGCAAAGAATTCGTTGAGCTATATCTCCTTCCCCTTCCATCGACCGGATTTCATGTATACGTAAGCCGGCGTAAACATGCATACCCAATACACTATTTCCGAAGCCCAACCCCAGGCCAAACTCCACCGCAAATATTCCAGAATCACCCAGACGTAAATGACATAGATAATAATGGCAAAGATTTCAATAGCCAGATTCACCTTTGTATTTCCAGTACCTGTAACGGCATTCAACCAAATGGCTGAAAAAGACATCAGTCCTAAGGCCACAGAAACGACACGAAGAACAGGAATGGCATAGTCAATAAAATCCTGGCCCATGCCATAAAATCCAAGGAACCACTCCGGCCGAATGTTGAGCAACAGAATTAGCGGCAAGCAGATCGAAAGACTTACGATCACAATTCTTCGAATCAAAATAAGTACCTCATCAGAGCGACCCTGACCAATCAGGTTGCTAACCATGGTATTGGTCGTGGCTGCAAAGGCCCAGGAAAATATTCCTGTGACGCCAAAAATATTCCGCATGGTGTTGGAAACTGCCAATGCCCGTGCGCCATGATGTTCAATCAGAATGTAAAAATATTCCCAGGTGATGATGCTAATGGCATACTGAAGAACAAGTGGAGAAGACCGGTACAAGATGTGTCTGCTCACCTCCCAGGAAAAGGAACGCTTTGCCGCCAACAAAAATGAAGTATGCAGTTTTTGAAATCTAATGACGGAAAAGACAACAATCAGTCCGGTAACTTCTGCAATGATCGAAGCGTAAGCCGCTCCGTTGAAACCAAGCTCCGGCATTCCGAATTTTCCATAGATCAATCCGTAATCAAAGAAAATATTGGTAAGTGCTTCAGCCAAAGTTCCCCAAATCAGAAAATTAGTTTTTCCGGTACCAACTAATAAAGCATTCCGCAATCCATACAAATACAAAAAAGGGAGTCCCCATATTCGGATGTGAAGAAAGCTGATCACCTTATCCGCCGTTTCCTGATTATGGATAGATAACCGCAACAACTCAGCGCCAATCGTATAGGTGATAAAAATTCCCGCCACACTAAAAAAAATCGTTACCCAGGAACCGTTGTAAAAAAGTTCGCCAATACCCTCTGGTTTATTTTCTCCGGCGCGTCGTGCGAATAAGGCCTGCATACCGTTGCTAAGCCCTGATCCAACCACACCAAAGATCAAATAATAAACTCCCGTGAGACCGGCACTGGCCAGTTCGTGTTCACCAAGACCGGAAAGAAAAATATTGTTGGTAATAAAATTGATCTGAGGCACCAGCATAGCCAGTGTAATGGGCAGAGAGATTTTCAGAATATCCCGATACCCGGTATTAACCCTTAGATCCATTTGAGGTGCGCCCTCCATAATCAGCTGATGTGCAAAATAAGTCCCTTCAAATAAGCGCCCTCGGGATGAAAAGCAGAAACAGGATGATCAGCAGGTTGCGAAAGATGCGCGATTACCCGCGCCTGTCGTCCGGCCTGAATGGCTGAAGACATGACGGTATCGTAAAACAGCTGACGATCTACAACCTGACTACAGGAAAACGTAAACAGCACTCCATTTGGTGCGATCACTTTCATCGCCTCGGCATTCAAGCGCTGATATCCTTTCATGGCCTGGTGCCGGGCATCCTTATGCTTCGCAAATGCCGGAGGATCCAGCACAATCAGATCGTAAATGGATTCACTGCTTCTTAGAAAATCAAAAGTATCTTCTTCATAACAACGGTGAACATCAGGATCAAAACCATTGAGGCGAATGTTTTGAACACAAAGTGAAATAGCCGAAGAGGAAGCATCGACGGAATGCACAAGCTCAGCGCCTCCCTTTAACGCATAAACCGAAAATCCTCCACTAAAAGAAAACGTGTTCAATACTTTTCGACCGCGAGCAAACGTGGAAAGCAGTGCCCGGTTCTCCCGCTGGTCAAGAAAGAACCCAGTCTTTTGACCATGCTCCCAGTCAACCAGGAACTTATTTCCATGTTCACTCACTTCAGCCGGAGCAGCAGCGGCTCCATATATATAGTGACCGGAGTCGGCATTGGTATCCCGGAAAAAAATAGCTGTAATGGAAGCCCCGAGGTTTAACCGAACGGCCTCAGCAATGTGGTCTTTATCGGCCGACATGCCGGCGTCATGAGCCTGAACCACTGCCACCCTGTCATAAATGTCAACGATGAGCCCGGGAAGGCCGTCTCCTTCACCATGGATCAATCGCCAAGCGTTGGTTTGAGCATCTGGTAAAGAAATGGATTTCCGGAAGCGGATGGCCTCCGCCACTTTTTGTTTGTAAATATCCGGATGAAAATCCCGGCCAAAAAGCACCATTCTGACTGAAATTGAGCCTTTTTGCCAGTGTCCAAAGCCTATCGTTTTACCGGAAAAATCTTCAACAGCCACCCAGGAGCCATCGGGTAAATCAGGGGTGAGCTTATCTATAGCCCCTGAAAAAATCCAGGGGTGAAACCGGAGCAGCGACTGCTCGCGGCCTTTTTTTAGGACTACTTTTCCCTGAACCTGGAGATCTTTCATACCGCAAATTTGACAAACTCCGGGGCGGTATCGGGACCGCAGGCATAAAATTTGTTTTGGAACCTCCGGACCGCTCACGGACAAAATGGAACCAACCAAAGCCTTTTTGCGTATTAAAGTTCCATTAGACCGCTGGAGGTCTTAAAAACTTGAAACCAATACACAGATTATTATGAAGCAATTCGCATCACTGGTACTCGCCGCCATTCTGGGAAGCACCGCTACTTTCTTTGCTTTTCAGTATTTCGGATCATCCCACTCCAATGTTAAGATTGAACACGTTGAAGGAGCCCCGATTAAAAATGTCGGCTATACAGTTGACTCGAACGGCGTGCTCGTTCCGCTCGATTTTACAGATGTTGCAGCACGCGTAACAAAGGCTGTCGTTCATATCAAATCCACTTCACCTGCGCGAAACATTCAGCGAAATCAAAACGACCCTTGGGAATTTTTCTTTGGACCGCAAGGACCGATGCAGCGTGGACCAAGCCAAAGCACAGGATCTGGTGTAATCATTAACGAAGCCGGTTACATTGTCACCAACAATCATGTTGTTCAAGGCGCGGATCAGGTCGAGGTAACCTTTCACGATAACCGCACACTCAAAGCTGAAGTCGTTGGAACAGATCCGGACACAGATCTGGCTGTCTTAAAAGTCGTGGCTAAAGACCTGACTTATCTTTCGTTCGTAAATTCAGATGAAGCAAAAGTGGGCGAGTGGGTTCTTGCTGTCGGAAATCCTTTTAATCTCAACTCTACGGTAACGGCCGGCATTATCAGCGCAAAAGGTCGCAACATCAACATCATCAACTCCAACGCAGAGCCTGGTGAAAACGGACAGCCGGTCGGCAATACGGCCATTGAATCGTTTATCCAAACAGATGCAGCCATCAATCCCGGAAACAGCGGAGGTGCATTGGTTAATCTCTCCGGTGGATTACTGGGAATCAACACAGCGATCGCCAGCCAAACCGGTGTGTACATGGGTTACGGTTTTGCCGTTCCCTCCAATATTGTCAGCAAGATTGTAGAAGATCTTCTGGCCTATGGTACGGTTCAGCGTGGATGGTTGGGCATTCAGGTTGGAAGCGTAACCAGTGCCGTTGCCAAAGAATTTGAGCTAAGCGTAAACGAAGGCGCTTATGTTTCTGGTTTTGCAGATAAGAGTTCAGCTAAGGAAGCCGGCATAAAGGAAGGTGACGTGGTTGTAAAACTGGACGATCGCGAAATCAAAACAAGCGCTGCGCTCATTGAGTACATCGGTCGTAAGCGTCCGGGCGATAAGGTTAACGTTACCGTCGATCGGAAAGGAAAACGCCTGGTCATTGCAGTCACCTTGAAAAATCGTGAAGGAAACGTAGAGACTATAAAGCGTGAGGAAAAAGATGCCGTTGCTTCTTTGGGTATGGATCTTGAAGATCTTGACGCCAAGGTTCTGAAGAGTCTTGATTTAACCAACGGTGTACGTGTTAAATCACTCGAGAATGGAAAAATTGCTCGCTACACCGACATGGAAAAAGGATTCATTATCACGAAGGTGGATGATCAACCCGTTAAAACGGCTAAAGAAGTGAATGAAATTCTGAAGAAGAAAAAAACGGGTGACCTGGTGACATTTTCCGGGGTGTACGCCGATTTCCCAAGGGAATATATTTACGCATTACGCATGTAACATCGTCTGCTGGTCTACTCCGGCGGACAATCCTAAAAGATAAAACGCCTATGAAACGATCATTCAGAAAAGGAGAATTGGTTCGAAGCCGTGATGGTAAAGTGATGGAGGTTTTGTACTACATCAGCGAAAAGTTGGTCCAGGTGCAATGGTTCGATACAACCTCAAAAGAAGTTTATCGAAACATCTTACCGGAACGGCGACTTTCAAAAGCCTGGTAATTCAATGCCAGCAAAAAAGGCACGGAGCGAATCCGTGCCTTTTTTTATCAGCTCAGGCCAACCATACAGCCCTAAAATACCCGCTTTCGTTCCGCAATGGTGGCAATCTTCATCGGGCGGTTTAAATTGCGTTAAAATTCAGCGCCATTAAAAAGTTTAACATACCAGATCAGTACAAGTCGGGCTTCATTGGAAAAGTGAAGGAGCTTCGTCGGCAGAAAGACTTGCGCAAACAGGATTTCAGTCCAACGATTCTAGACTTTGGGCCTGTTCAATTCTTTATCGCCAGACATTTCGGTTTTTGTTATGGCGTAGAAAACGCTATTGAAATCAGTTACCGAGCTTTGGAAGAAAATCCCGGTAAAAATGTATACCTGCTCAGTCAGATGATTCACAACCAGCAGGTAAATGAAGACCTGACCGGCCGTGGCATTCGGTTCATCATGGATACCGATGGAAAGCAATTCATCCCCTGGACGGATATCACATCCGAAGACATAGTCATTATACCGGCGTTTGGAACTACACTCGAAATTGAAAAAAGACTTTTGGATTTGGGCGTGGATGTTCAAACCTATAATACAACGTGTCCTTTTGTTGAAAAAGTCTGGAACCGATCACAGAAACTGGGCAAGGATCAGTATACCGTCGTGATTCATGGAAAAGTGAAGCACGAGGAAACGCGTGCAACGTTTTCACACAGTGCCGCAGGTAGTCCAAGTATTGTGATCGAGGACATGAGTGAAGCACAGCTTCTTGGAGAATACATTGCAGGTTTGCGAGATCACAGCGAATTCAAGGAAAAATTTAAAGGAAGATGTTCCGAAGGTTTTGATCCTGAAAAAGATCTCAACCGTGTTGGCGTCGTCAACCAGACGACCATGCTGGCCTCCGAAACGCAAGCCATCGCAGATCATTTACGGAATGTCATGGTCGCACGTTACGGTCAAGAAAGTATCTCCAGTCACTTCGCAGATACGCGCGATACTTTATGCTACGCCACTAACGACAATCAGGATTCTACTTATCAGCTTTTGGAAACCGACGCGCACCTGGCTGTAGTAGTTGGCGGTTACAATAGCTCGAATACTTCACATTTGGTTGAGCTATGTGAACGAAAATTCCCGACTTATTTTATCAATTCTGAAAAAGAGATTCTTTCAGGAAACGAAATCCGACATTTTGATTTGCATCACAAGAAGACGGTCGTCAGTCAGCATTACTTACCTACAGCTTCTCCCCTAAAAATAGTTTTAACCAGCGGCGCATCGTGTCCAGATGCATTGGTCGACCGGGTTTTGTTCCGCTTATTAGAATATTTCCCAGAGTCGAACGAGCCAACACAAGTTTTGGAAAATTTCACCGCACAATACGCCTGATTTTAAATTGAATCTTCTTCTCTTACTATTTATCGGTTTTGGTTTTCAGCAAAGTGGTGATACAACTTCTACAGACACCACTCGACTACTGCAAGAAATAGAGGTTAAGGCATACGCCCACCGTAAGGCCTTGGCTGTTATTCCTGCAGCCATTACCGTACTCAACGCTCAACAAATGGAGCGATTCAGTAATGTGAATTTTGTTCCGGTCGTCAATATGACGCCTGGGGTTCGGATGGAGGAACGTTCTCCGGGAAGTTACCGACTCTCCATTCGTGGCAGTTCATTGCGGTCACCCTTTGGTATCCGAAATGTAAAAATGTACTGGAATGGGCTGCCCCTAACCGATCCCGGAGGGAACACCTATTTCAATCTCCTTGATTTTTCAAGCATCGATCGAATGGAAATCATGCGAGGACCTGGGGCCAGTCAATACGGCGCGGGAACCGGCGGCGTTGTTTTACTAGAATCTCTCCCCTCAAAAGAAAAAACACGTGACGATATCACCGTAGGCAGTTACGGGTTGATTCGGACCGCAGCAAAATTCAGATCGGGGAACGAACAAAAATATGTGCAAGTCAGAGCCTCCCATCAACAATCCAATGGCTACCGGGAGCAATCGGCTTTAAAAAGAACGTTCTTACAATTTGAAAGTCGCTATCCGCTGTCTGCATCAACGACTCTTCGATTCTCGGGCTTTGCTTCTGATTTGTTTTATGAAACTCCTGGAGGCTTGACACTGGAGCAATTTTTAGCAGATCCCACCCAAGCAAGACCTGCCGGCGGACCAAATGCCGGAGCTGTCGAGCAGAAGGCCTCCATTCGGAATCAAACCATTTTTGGAGGAATTCAGCTGGAGCACGATTGGGGCAACAACTGGATCACTGAAGTATCCGTCGGAGGAAATTCGACACAATTTAAAAATCCGGCCATCCGGAATTATGAAGAGCGTAATGAAAAAAGCTTCAGCCTGAGGATGGTAACCAGCCGGGGCTATGCAGGAGGAAGATTTTCTATAGGGACTGAATGGCAAACAGGATTCGGAAATATTGAGGTTTCACAAAACCTCAGTGGCGTGAAAGGTAATCTCACCAATAAAATCAAAAATCCTCTTCGGACAGGTTTGGTATTTGTGCAGAACGATTTAGATCTACCCAAAAATTTCTTCTTGACAACAGGTGTAAGTCTGAATCAATACAAAACAAGTTTTGAGCAGCGTGTACCTGAAGTGCTCAATGAGACGGCATTATCTCAATGGATCGTAGTACCGCGTGCAGGTTTATCTAAAAAGATAAGCAGTCACTTTACAGCTTACACACAAATTGGCAAAGGTTTTAGTCCTCCCACAACGGCTGAATTTTTCCCGTCAACAGCAGTATTCAATCCAGATCTGAAACCGGAAAGTGGTTACAGTTCAGAAGCTGGCGTTAGAGGAAATTTTTCGTTCTTCAATTTTTCAGTAAATGTATTTCGCCTCAGGCTTTCTAATGGAATCGTCGTGCGCAGGGATGAAGCTGGTGCTGATTACTTTATCAATGCCGGAAGCATCCTCCAGCGTGGATTGGAAACGAGTATGCGTTTTAACGTTCGGGACTTCAGTTTTTGGGTTAGTCCATCACTCAATGAATTTGCGTTTGAGAAATATCAGCAAGGCTCTTCCGACCTTTCCGGAAATCAACTCACGGGCACCCCAAAAGTATTTGGCGCTGGTGGTATTGATTACTCGCCTGCAGCAGGATTTAATTTTCAGTTTACCACTACATACTCCGGTGCTCTGCCATTGGATGACCGAAATACCGTATATGCCGGTGAATATTGGGTTTTTGGATTACGCTTGGGCTATAAAACAAATTTGAAGGCACTGCCGATAGAGTTCATGGCCGGGGGTGAGAACCTGACGGATCGCAGGTATAGTCTAGGGAATGATCTGAATGCAGCCGGTGGAAGATTCTTTAATGCTGCTCCGGGCCGCACATTCTATGGCGGGGTTATTGCGCGGTTTGGCTACTGAGGAAAAGAAAATAATTCATCTTAAATTTCGTTTTCAATTTTCATGAAGCTGAAAATTCTTCTGCTGCTGTCCATCTCCTTTTCTGTTTTTGCACAGGAAAAGGATAAAGACACGCCTTTCGGGGTAGAGGGACAATTCACTTTTGAAACAGAGCGTCCATATAAGCTACTTGAGCTTGACGCCCAAACAGAAGAGCCGATCGTCACTAAAAAAGTTAAGCCAAAAAAAAATGTTTACTACGGCATCAAAACCAAGAAACGGTACACTAAAAAAGGATCTGGCGAGCGGGTCACGTTAGAACTCTTTTATGTTCTCAAAGTTCATGAGCCGCCACCACAGTACGTTAAAGATGTATACTGGTATGATTACAAACGAAGGGAAATCAGAAGAACCGAAAAATTTGATCCCAAATACGGCGCACTGCTTCACGGTCCCTATAAAAAAATGTTAGGAGAAACCATTCTGGAAGAAGGCATCTTCTTTAAAGGAGCACGACATGGTCGCTGGATGAGGTACACCCGAGAAGGGCTGTTGGATGACAAGGAAAAATATTACAAGGGCTGGCCAAAAGAATCCATGATCAGCTATTACGACACGGACCGAAAAAAAGTAAAAGAGCTTATACCGGTTGAGTATGGAGAGCGGGAGGGAAATTATTTCATGTTTCATGAAAATGGATTGTTAGCTGTTCAGGGCGAATACCGGTTCAATCACCGTGTTGGCGATTGGGTGGAGAATTACCCAAACGGAAAACGAAAAAAATTGATTTCATACGGAAAAGATCCGTTTGATAAAGACTACAAACCCTTCATCCGAAAAGAATGGGATGAAAATGGCAAAGAGGTCTACTCTTCCCGTAGGACCCGGTAACGCCGGTGGCTTCGAGAGCCTCAGATACCCTGATCCGACGCCTTCACCAAAAAGCATCTTCAATATGCAGGATGGACTCTCCTGAGCCCTCTTTGGTAATCGCCAGGACGTCAAAACGAATGTTGCCGTTCCAGTTCCTGCTAAAAATATAGTGTCTGGAAGCGCGGCGGACATTATGCCGCTTACTGCTATCGACAAAAATCTCGGGATGACCGAAAGCAACGGAGGAGCGCATTTTGACTTCGACGAAAACGAGCCAGTTGTCCTTTAGCACAATAAGATCCACCTCGCAGTGCTTATGGCGAAAGTTGCGTTCAAGTATCCGGAATCCCTTCTGAACAAGAAAATCAGCAGCAAGTTGCTCCGCTTCCTGACCCTTTTTGATTTTTTCTGTCATGGACCTACTTTTGACAAAAATTAAAATCAGCTACCAACAGTGCATCCGTCTTTTTACGGTGGAGGCTGGTGAAAAAACAACAGATGAGAAAACTTATTGAAGGATTCACCCGGCAATTATCACAAAGCCTTCGTACCGGGCAGGCTGTAGATTTGGTAAGACCGGGAAGCGATATCCGAAATGTGCTCATCACCGGCATGGGAACAAGTGGCATAGCAGCCCAATTGGTAGAATCCCTCACGTTTGGCAGAATTCCAATTCCAGTAACTGTTTGCAAGGGTTACAACATTCCACAATTCGTTAGTCCACACACTTTATTTATTGCCTGCTCGCATTCAGGAGATACTGAAGAAACATTAGCCTCTGTGAACAAGGCCATGTTGAAAAGAGCACATATCATCTGTATTAGCTCAGGTGGCAGACTCCTGGAAATTGCGAAGGAGTATAATTTGCATTACATCCAGCTTGAAACCGGAATTCCTTCCGGCAGAGCGATGCTTGGATCTATGGTCGTTTCCTTATTGTATTCGCTGTACCACACAAATCTGATTGGTGCAGCTTTTATTAAAGAAACAGAAAACGCAGTCGAGTATTTAGACCGCGGTGAACGAGCCATTCAGGCTGAAGCTGAATTGATAGCCAAAAGATTGAAAGGAAGATTTCCGATTATCTACTGCGATGAGCGACTCAAGGCTATGGCCACCCGATTTCAGCACCAGTTGAATTTAAATGCCAAACAACTGGCCCATGTCAATACGTTCCCGGAAATGAATCATAATGAAATTGCAGGATGGAAATTTCCAGAGAATATTCTTCAACAAACTCAAGTAGTGTACTTGTACTCAGACCACGATCATGAACGTGTTGAAAAACGAATGGAGATTTGTCGTCCTGTATTCGAAGGTCAATCCCGACACGTAGTTGATATTGTAGCAGAAGGTGCTTCGTTGCTTGAGCAATACTATTATCTCATTCACCTGACCGATTGGATCTCTTATTTTGTAGCGAAAGAAAACCAGATCGATCCAGATCCCGTTGAAGCCACTGAAAGAGTCATTGAAGAGCTCTCCAAACTCAAGTGAACAACCTGATCAACAAAGAGATTGCGTTTATAGACCTGGGGTTAATCGACTATTCCGAGGCCTGGGAATTTCAAACCAATCGCCACGAGTCCATCATTTCCAAAAAAATTAAAAACCGGTCTGGGACCACCCCTGAGGAGATCACCGAGAATTACCTCATTTTTTGTGAGCACAAACATGTCTTCACACTTGGTAAAAGCGGTGATGAAAAAAATCTTGTTATTCCAAAAGAAGAGTTGTCCTCCATCCGTGCGAGTTATCACCAGATCAACCGGGGTGGTGACATTACCTACCACGGTCCAGGTCAGCTGGTTGGTTATCCTATCCTGGATCTCGAGAACTTCTTCACCGACATTCACCTCTATATGCGAAATCTTGAGGAGGCTGTCATCTTAACTCTTCGCGATTTCGGAATAGAGGCCGGACGCATTCAAGGATTGACTGGCGTGTGGCTGGACGGTGAAAAGACTGGGAGGGCACGCAAGATTTGTGCTATGGGCGTAAAAACAAGCCGTTGGGTAACCCTACACGGTCTGGCATTAAACGTAAACACCGATCTCAATTATTTCAACTACATCATACCGTGCGGAATCTCCGACAAAGCGGTTACGTCAATGCAGAAAGAACTTGGTCGGGAAGTGTCTATGGAAGAGGTGAAAAAATCTCTCAACAAAAATTTTATGACCGTTTTCGGGGCTACCGCAAAAGCCTCAATCGGATCCTAGGTAATCAAATAACCTAGTGACCAACTAGAGCAAGTGGAGATTGTTCAGACTGGAATGTTTTGCGAAGGTTGATTGAAGATCTTAACTTGTCCTTTCAACCCTAAATCATGAGTAACTCCAGAAGAACATTCATTCGGAAAGTGTCAGCGGCGAGTGCCGGTTTAAGCATCATTCCATCTGCTGCATTGTTTTCCAAAGAGAAAGAATCTAAAGTAAGACTTGGTTTTATTGGTGTCGGTTTGCGTGGACAGGGTCATGTAGAGCAGGCGCTTTACCGCAATGATGTCGAGGTATTAGCCATCTGTGATATTCAGCAACCGATGATTGATTCGACGTTGAACATCTTCACCAAGATGAATAAACCAAAGCCGCAGGTAATTATGGACGGTCCTTATGGCTACCGTAAAATGCTCGAAAACAAGGACATCGATGCTGTGATAATTGCCACCCCGTGGGAGTGGCACACCATCCAGTGCCTGGATTCTATGCGTGCAAAAAAATATGTAGGCTGTGAAGTAATCACGGGTATGACCGTTGATGAATGCTGGCAGTTGGTGCATACATCTGAAGCAACGGGAATGCCGTTGATGATGCTCGAAAATGTTTGTTACCGTAGAGATGTCATGGCGGTGATGAATATGGTACGACAAGGATTGTTTGGTGAATTGATCCACCTTCAGGGAGGCTACCAGCACGATTTACGGGAAGTAAAATTTAATAATGGCTCCGATCCGTATGGAAAAGGTGTTGAGTTTGGTGAAAAGGGTTTTTCAGAAGCCCAATGGAGAACACACCATTCGGTAAACAGAAATGGTGATTTGTATCCAACGCATGGTATTGGACCGGTTGCCATGATGCTGGACATTAACCGTGGAAATCGTTTTACCAAGTTAGTGTCGTACAGCACTAAGGCCCGTGGACTTCACGAGCATGTGGTAAAGAACGGAGGCAAAGATCATCCCAATGCCAAGATTAACTTTAAACTTGGGGATGTGGTGACCACGATGATTTCAACATCAAACGATGAAACGGTGATGTTGCAGCACGATACCAACCTCCCGCGTCCGTATAGCCTCGGCTTCCGGGTACAAGGCGCAAATGGGATCTGGATGGATGTCAATCGATCCATCTATATCGAAGGGCAAAGCAAGCCGCACCGTTGGGAAGAAGCAGGGCCTTGGCTCGAGAAATACGATCATCCTTTATGGAAAAAATATGCAGCATCTGCGGAAGGCGCGGGCCATGGCGGAATGGATTGGTTTGTCTTAAATGCCTTCATTGAATCCGTAAAACGGAAAACCAATACACCTCAGGATGTTTATGATGCAGTAACCTGGAGTGCCATTACTCCTTTATCTGAATCTTCAATTGAACTGGGTGGTGAGACGGTAGACTTCCCTGATTTTACTAGTGGACGATGGATGTATCGGAAAAATGATTTTGCTATTGACGACAGCTACTGATGATCATCCGTCTTGATGATCTGAAGTTGTGTATGTTGCGATTCATCCGTTGATATTTGCTTGCTGCACGTGCTTTATTTGCTGCAGCATATTCAATGGCTATTTTTGCTCAACAAAATTTTGTGATGAAGATTAAGGACATTGAGTTCAAGAAGTTTTTAAGTGAAGATCAGCTGCAAAAAAGAATTTCCGAATTAGCGTTCGAAATTGATCAGGATTATAAAAGTTCTAACCCCTTATTTGTTCCGGTTCTAAATGGTGCCTTTGTATTCGCTGCCGATTTGGTGCGCCATCTTAAAATGCAGCCACGTATTTCATTTGTGAAGCATGCCTCCTACCAGGGAGCCACTTCATCCGGACAACTGAAGTCACTAATTGGCCTTCAGGAGAGTGTATTTAAACAAGATGTGGTTATTGTTGAAGATATTGTCGATTCCGGGCTTACCATTCAAAAAGTGGTAGAAGAAATGTCTGCTTTAGGGACTCGGTCAGTTGAAGTGGTTACATTACTTCGTAAACAAAATTCAGCCAACAATGGATTTCATCCCAAATACATTGGGTTCGAAATTCCAGATCATTTTGTAGTGGGTTATGGCATGGACTACGATGGAACGGGTCGGAATTTGCGGGATCTCTATCACCAAATACTGAATTCCGTAAACTAACCCCCGGCAATTGACGATTTGAGGGCTGTTCAGTACTTTGCACCCCCTTAACAAAGTCTGAACCATGCGAAATCTCGTGTTATTCGGCCCTCCTGGAGCAGGAAAAGGTACACAAAGCGAAAAACTTATTCAGAAATACGGTTTTGTTCACATCTCCACCGGAGATCTTTTCCGTTGGCATACCAAAAATGATACTGATTTGGGCAAGCGTGTAAAAGAAATAATGAACAGCGGAGCACTGGTTCCAGATGAAATTACCATCGCAATGCTGCAGGAAGAAGTAAATAAAAATCCGGGAGCAAAAGGATTTCTTTTTGACGGATTTCCAAGAACTGTTCCCCAGGCCGAAGCATTGGATGCCTTCATGAAACAAAACGGATCAGCTATTCATCACATCATCGCTTTAGACGTCAACGAAGCAGAACTTCGTGCTCGTATTGCTAAGCGAAGATTGGAGTCAAACCGTCCGGATGACGAAGAGGATAAACTCAACAAACGGATTACTGAATATTTCACCAAAACCATCCATGTGCTACCCTTCTATCAAAACCAGGGTCGTTTAAAAACAATTAATGGAATTGGTGCAATTGATGAAATTTTCAGTCAGATCTGTACGCTGCTGGAAGAATAAAAACCATTAAAAATTTTAAATGTCCTCCCCCAACTTCATCGACTATGTGAAATTTCGTTCACGCTCTGGAAAGGGGGGAGCCGGATGTCTGCACTTTCACCGCGAAAAATTTGTGCCTAAAGGAGGTCCGGATGGTGGCGATGGTGGTAAAGGAGGCAGTGTCATCTTACGTGGAAGCGGACAGTTGTGGACACTGCTGCACCTCAAATACAGAAAACATATTTCAGCCAGCGACGGAGTCGGAGGAGAAGGACAAAACCGAACCGGTGCCGATGGACAAGATGAAATTCTTGAGGTTCCCTTGGGTACAGTTGCGCGCAACGCAGAGACCGGTGAGAAAATTTGCGAGATAAATTCAGAAGGAGAAGAATTTGTTCTGACCCCAGGTGGTCGTGGTGGAAAGGGCAATACTCATTTCGCTTCACCCACTAACCAGGCCCCGCAACATGCGCAGCCAGGGGAGCCCGGGATGGAGCATTGGGTAATCCTGGAATTAAAACTCCTGGCAGATGTAGGATTAGTTGGTTTTCCGAATGCAGGTAAATCAACACTACTTTCTGTCGTTTCTGCTGCACGACCAAAAATTGCGGATTACGCTTTTACCACGCTCACACCAAATCTTGGCGTTGTCGCCTATCGCGATAATCAGTCTTTTGTAATGGCGGATATTCCAGGAATCATTGAAGGTGCATCAGAAGGTAAAGGACTTGGTATCCGATTTCTTCGTCATATTGAACGAAACTCGCTGCTTCTTTTTTTAATCCCTGCCGATTCATCCGATATCAAAAAGGATTATCAAATTCTGCTGAATGAAATAAAGCAGTATAATCCCGAGATGCTAGATAAAAAGCGGATTCTAGGTGTCTCCAAATCCGATATGCTGGATGAAGAATTAATGGAGGCCATTAAAAAAGAATTGCCGGAAGGTGTTCCGGCATTATTCTTTTCGAGTCTCACTCAGAATGGTATTCCACAGTTAAAAGACCTGATCTGGAAAAAATTGCACGAGTAGATCAGTGCTCTACGCGCTCAAAGATCTTTCCGGTCTTTTTATTCTTCAGAATTATTTTTTTAGCTCCGTAGTGTGTCATCTCCTCTTTGACGAGGTAATGATCAGCGTCGTATTCCACTAAATGTGAGTCTTTGGTTACGCCTGTTTTCCCTCTCCACACCTCAAGCTGAACAGGCTCCCACTGCTTGGTCTTGGCCGAGCGGTAAGCTGCATCAAGAATGGCATTAACCACATATCCGTCGTAGAAGGTTTCACGAGGCTGGGTCCCATTTTCCATACATCGAAACATCTCCGTAAACATGTGGTAATAGCCCAATTCGTTAATTTCATCACCGACCGGGAACAACCATCCGGAATTGCTTTCAGCTTTTTCAGCAACGTAATTGTTTCCTTTTCCCGTAGTAAACATCTCAAAGCCGGTACGTAGAAAACTGTTGACCCAAATGGTGCCTTCCGTTCCCATAACTTCATCACGAAGGTCCATACCCCCACGGAAAGTCCAGCTCACTTCAAATTGTCCGATCGCACCATTTTCGTATTTGACCAAAGCAATAGCATGATCCTCGGCTTCAATTGGTTTTACCTGCGTATCAGCCCAACACATTACTTCCACAGGACGGATGTCCTTACCAATGTAGGTTCTGGCGATTTCAACACAATGACAACCCAAATCCAGAATACACCCACCGCCGGCTTCTTCCAGATTCCAAAACCATTCACTGTGCGGACCAGGATGGGTTTCACGGGATTTTGCCCATAAAATTCTTCCCAGTGCTCCATTCTTTACACTCTCCCACGCCTTGATGAATTTAGGTGTGTACACCAAATCTTCCAGGTAACCGGCAAATATTCCAGCCTTTTCAACAGCGTCAAGCATCCGCTTAGCTTCTTCAGCTGTACGCGCCAGAGGCTTAGTGCAGATGACTGCTTTTTTGTGTTTACAACACAGCTGAACAGCCTCTTCATGCATGTTGTTGGGAAGCGCAATGCAGACCACCTCTACTTCGGGGTGAGCTATGGACTCTTCCATAGTTGTAGTGCCGTGCGGAGTGCCATAATCCTTCATGAATCGGTCAACACTCTCCTGACGACGGGAATAAATGCTGACGACTCTATCCTTGCTTCGGTGACCATGAAGGGCATCGGCATAGAAACGACCGATAAACCCTCCTCCTAACATTGAAATTTTCATAGCTGAGATCTATTTAGTTAACGCCTTCTTTGGCATTGTCTCGGAACATCACGATAAACAGCGCTAGCACTACACCCGCAATACCTGCAGGGACGAGCCAAACATCTACCCAACTCGTTATTGCTGGATCACCTGAAGTATACATGTCCTTCACCTTACCGGCAATAATGGAACCAATCAGCATACCCACTCCATAGGTAGCCAGTGTGATTAGTCCTTGTGCCTGCGACTTGATTTTTTCTCCGGCTTTATAATCGGTATAGATGTATCCGGTTACAAAGAAGAAGTCGAAGCATACACCATGGAGTAAAATAGCCACGTAGAGCATCCATGCGCTTGTGAGCGGGTCACCGAAACCAAAGCAAAGGAATCGGATGATCCAGGCAATCAGTCCGATGATGAGAATATTTTTTACTCCAAGACGACGGTAGGCTAATGGAAGCAAGAGCATAAAGATTACCTCTGAAGCCTGACCAAGTGACATTTTATTTTCAATATTAAATCCTGCAGGATCGACACCAGGGAAGGCTATTTTGTAAGCATCGGTTAGTGATGAGTTCGCCCAGGTATAGTAGAAGGAAAGCGGAATGCAGACAAGGATAGAGGAAAGGAAAAAGATGGAAAATGATTTGTCTTTAAAAAGAACAAAGGCATCCTTTCCGACAATCTGTGCAAACGAGGCCGATCCGGTTGCTGTTGGAGGTGTATCGGGTAAAGTAAAGGCTAAAACACCGAGTATTCCTGCGGTTACTGCGGAAATGATGAAGATGGTATTTTTATCACCAACACCCATAAATCCTACGACGTTGACTACAGCGATCCAGGCAATGGTTCCAAATACACGAATGGGTGGAAACTCTTTACCGGGGTCACTCATTTGACGAAGCGCAATAGAACTGGTAAGTGCAATGGTCGGTGCGAATGTTAGGCAATACAGCATCATCACCCAAAAGAAAAGATCTGCATCTGTAATTGAGGATAGATAGTAGAGTATGACTGCACCAAGCAAATTCAGGGCTGCAAGTACTTTCTGAGCGGCGAAGAACCGGTCGGCAAGCATACCGACAAAAAATGGTGCTACGATCATGGCGACAGAAAAGGCGGCGTAAGCATTACCGACTTGTTCGCCTGTAGCGTGAAGTCCATCGGTCATGTATTTTCCAAGTTGGCCATACCATGCCCCCCAGACAAAAAACTGTAGAAACATCATTAATGAAAG
>JBMSPY010000008.1:0-20482 GCA_049423005.1 Cyclobacteriaceae bacterium | reverse complement strand
TTTGTTCGATCTAGCCTTGTCATGAACAAGGGTTAATACATTAATTTTTTTGGCGGTCACCGAAGGGAGGCCACTCGGTTGCCACTGCGAAGTAATTCGTGTGGATGAACATGAAAATAAAATGAACCCGGCCAGGATGCTAGAATATCGGATCATGTACGAAGCTAACCCGCCATGTCAGAGATCTGGCATGAGCCGAATCAGTAATTATAATGATCGATAATGGGATTTGTCTTAGAGCTCCGATTCAATAATGGCCAATCGATTTGAAATTCTGGATCGGACCTGCCTGATCTTACTCAAGCCATCTTCAAAGCGGCGGATGGTAACCATAGTCGTCAACATGGAAAGATCAATCTTATTTCGAAGAATCATTTTACGCTCAGGAGATTTAAGATCAAGCTTCATTTCCGACTCATGTCCTGAACGAATGACCTTATTTAGGTCAAAATTATTAACCGCATATTCCCAGTTGTTGCTGATAACGGCCTGGTGATTCAACTCGATCCGGAATGCAATCTGACCGTAGATTACCTCGTAAAGGGTCATGATATCTCGTCTTAGCGTGTCATCCTCGATCAAGCCAATTTCACCAGTTGATTTAATGACCTCAAACTCGGAATCATTTGGATGAAATTCTGCTACCATAATCATGCTGCGGATGTAATGGCCCAGGCTATCGGTTTTTCCTGTTTCAATTGCTTTTTCCAAGGCCTTAAGCCTACGCATCGACTCCTTCATATCCGCCAATTCGCCGCTCATGGTAAGGCTATCGGTATCGAGGTTAGATCTTAGGTTAGTTAGGTGAAGGGCTTCGCGCTGAAGGTCTTGTTTGTCCTGACGCCACTCTTCAAACCACCAGGATAGAGTGATTCCCAAAAAGATGATCAGAAGCTCACCGATGTAAATGGGCAGGTAGCGCAAGGCCGTTGTTCCTGTGAAATACCGGTAAATCCTCATGGATGACGAAATGTTATCAATAATAGCAAAAAGTGGCGTATACCTGAGCTTCAGGCCCTATCAACTTCGCTGGATCTCAGTAAGCTTACGGTACAGGCCATCAGCCTGGATCAATTGTTGATGCGTTCCGCGTTCCGCGATGGTTCCGTTTTGGATAACAATAATTTCATCGGCATGCTGAATAGTACTCAGCCGGTGTGCAATAATCAGACTCGTGCGGTTTTCCATCAACTTGAACAGTGCTTCTTGCACAAGTTTTTCACTTTCACTGTCCAAAGCTGAAGTGGCTTCATCCAGTATTAGTATCGGAGGGTTTTTTAAAATGGCCCGAGCAATGCTTAGCCGCTGACGTTGGCCACCCGATAATTTTGATCCACGCTCCCCAATAACTGTTTGATAGCCTTGCTCTGTTTGCATAATGAATTCATGAGCATTGGCAATCTTCGCAGCCTGAATGACGGCTTCTTCTGTAGCCATAGGATTACCAAAGGCGATGTTATTAAAAATGGTGTCGTGAAATAAAATGGACTCTTGGGTGACTACACCGATTTGTTTACGTAAGGATTCTACTTTCAGATCCGTTAAGGAAACGCCATCAAGATAAACCGTGCCTTCTGTTGGATCGTAGAATCGAGGGAGCAGGTCAGCCAGGGTTGATTTACCTCCTCCGCTGGGACCAACCAGAGCAATGGTTTTTCCTTTTGGGATGGTAAGGTTTATATTTTTTAAGACCAGATCGGACTGATAGGCGAAGGACACGTTTCGAAATTCAATCTGGCTATCGAATGTGCTTATGGAAACCGCATTTTCCTTGTCTTTTATTTCTGACTCCAGATCGATCAGTTCAAAAATTCGTCGTGCTGAGGCTGTTCCCTTTTGCAATGCAGTCAATCCATTTGAAAAACTTTTGGCTGGTTGAATGATCATCGTGAACAATGCCAAAAATCCCATAAACTCCGATGGCCGGAAACTTCCCTCTTCATTGAGCACCAGACTTCCACCAAAATAAATAATGATGGCCACGATCAATACACCTAAAATTTCAGATACCGGAGCAGCCATTTCATTTTTATAAGCCATCGACTTATTGACTTTCCTGTAGTATTCTGTCTCGTCTTTTAGTCTGTTGATGATAAATGGCCGTGCATTAAAGGCTTTTACAACACGCATTCCACTAAAGGTCTCATCCAGAAGATTAACCATCCTTCCTAACGATTCCTGACTAAGCCTGGCTTGTCGTTTCAACCGGTTTACGATATGCGCCAACGCCCATCCCGTTAGCGGAAGCACTGTAAGCGTGAATAAAGTGAGCTTCGGAGACAAAAGGAAAAGCATTATAAAATACACAATGAGTGTAAAAGGATCTTTAAGCACCGCCCGTAATAAATACAGAACCGCAATCTCCACTTCTAGTACATCACTGGTGAATCTAGAAATAAGATCCCCTTTTCGTTTACTGTTAAAGTACCCTATGTGCAGTAGCGACACGCGCTCAAAGATGTGAAGCCTCATATTCCGCACGAGATCAACTTTAATTTTGGTAGCGATTACCCGCTCCAGATACCGAAAGGTATTTGCAATTAAAACACATGCTACAATGAGACCACAGATAAACAACAATGCCTCCTGTCGTCCGTAGGAGTTGATGATCAGTAAAAAATAGTGATTAAAAACTCCCAGGACATATTCACTGCTCAAACTGAATTCGGGTAGTTCAGGTATCACGGCTGATGGTGCAGATGAGCTGAACAGCACCTCC
Organism: Cyclobacteriaceae bacterium; assembly: GCA_049423005.1. Taxonomy (GTDB): domain Bacteria; phylum Bacteroidota; class Bacteroidia; order Cytophagales; family Cyclobacteriaceae; genus ELB16-189. Next base: position 17,763 of record JBMSPY010000008.1, on the reverse strand, counting down.
AGCATAGGAATAATCAACACCAGATTAAAAGCGCCAAAGACAACGCCTAGTAACATGAATAATAAAAAAAAGGAGAGCCTTGGTACCAGTCGCCGCGAGTAAGTTAAAATACGCAATAGGGTACTCATGGATCTGCTACCGGTTACTTAGTTAATATTCGTAGGTTCTTGTGGCAATATTAAATCTTAGTGCAATGCTGCTAAGACTGGAGGAGTTATCCAAATCTGATAAATCGCTCGTGCTTCTTCTGATCGTTTGCCGCAGATCAATAAATAGGTTATGCTTAATCATCCAGGAAGCCGAAAGATCAGCAAAAAGTACACGTGTCTGTTGGCCTTGACGAATCGTGTTTCCGGTAATCCCTGCCCGGTTGATATCATTTTCTTTCAGAATGTCACCGCCCCAATTCTCATTTTCCCCATCTTTTCCGGTGGAATACAAAATTCCTTTTCCAGTAATTACAAGACCAGGGGCTGGCTGATAACGCAGGATACCCACGACTTCCTTGAAATTGGCACCCAGCGGATGCGCTAAAGGTTGGCGATAATGCGAGTAACTCAAATACTTACCGCTTTGTGAATACGTATAGGGTCGTGCCACATTTCCTTCCAGTTGCAAATCTAGATTGGGTATTCCAAAAAGATCTGTTGCTTTTACTCCGCCCTGTAGAGCAAATTTATTTCCCCACCATCCCTCTCCAGCCAATAATTTATTCAATACAAACTCGTCTAATGTAAACTGACCGTAAACCGAAAATCCTTTGGTTACAAGCCATTTAAAATCAGTTCCTATAATAACGTTATCGGGACTTCCAAATTGTTGCTCAACCGATCGGTAAAAGATAACCGGGTTCAAATACCCCAAATCAAAGTAATCTGTTGTACCAGGATCCTCTGGACTGAAGATGACCGACTCAAAGATGGAAATATTTACTTTTTTACCCAGGTTCATACTGGCCTGGTGGAAGGCAAAGAATTTTTGCGGGTAGCGTCCTTTGATCAGTGTGCCTGCAGGACTGGTCAGAATATCGGCATTTAGTCGACTTAATTGATAGATGTAATTAATCTTCCAGATCTTTAAGTTGGTACGAAGAAATAATGCTGGGGGACTCCAGTCGGAAAAAATCAATGAGCGATAACCATTTCCTATAAAGGTTCGGTCATGACCAAATTGAACATCGATGTGTTTGGTTGCGCGGAAAGAGAGGTAACCTCGTGCTTGAAAAAAATCAACCCCATTTGTTTTAAATCGTTTCCATAATGTTTCGTGCGGAATTACCCGATATGGATTTAGTTGCTGCTGCACGTAAAAAGGCAGCCGCATTTGGTTCTCACTTACAAAGGTGTAGATACCAATTCGCTTATCAATGGTGCTTCTTAATTCAAAGCCACGCGTATTAAGATACATGGGCTCTTGCTGCAGATTGTCTTTTCCGTAACCAAAGTAAAATACTGGATTTAAGTGTAGATCAAACTCCTCTTCATTGACCTGTAAAAAGTCACTTTTGTACCGATAGATACCTTTGCCTATTGGCTTTTTACTCAAATGATTTTTTGGCTTACCAAATTCCCGACTTTCAGTGGTCTGATAAGCGTGATTAAACCGATCGGATGCTGAAGTAAACCAACCGAGACTGTCGGCATAATTCATGTACCCAACAACCGCATCTCTCTTGTATGGTTTGGCAGCCGAGAAATGAAAAGGTGAGATTATACCCGATTTGGTTTCATATCGATCAACCTGATGGTAGATTTCCTCATTCAGATTGATATACGTGCTCTGACTATGCCCTGTAAGGCCGGTTAAAAGGCTCATGACGGACAAGGAAATCCAATTAAACAGGATTTTTTGACTGAAAATCAGCTTTATGGGTGGCTTGAAGAATGGGAAAAAGATCCCTTTTTGAGCTGAAAAACGCATTAATAATCCAAAATTACACGGCTTTGGGGGAGCACCAAATTTTCCTTCGTGCAGAACGTTGTAAATAAACTCCTAAATCTTACTTTTGCAGTCCTCAATTTTAGACGAATTATGAAGAAAGATATCCATCCGCAGTATAATGAAGTTGTTTTCTGGGACACTACCAGCGATTACAAATTCCTTACTAAAAGCACCCTCCATTCAAAGGAGAAGACTACCTGGACTGACGGAAAAGAGTACCCTGTTATTAAAATTGAAGTGAGCTCTGCTTCTCACCCATTTTTTACCGGTAAGAAGATGTTTGTCGATTCTGCTGGTCGTTTGGAAAAATTCAAAAAGAAATACGAAAAAAAGGCTTAATCCTTTTACAACCCATATCAAGCCCTCCACCGGAGGGCTTTTTTATTTTCCCTGAATTCAATTCCTATATTTAATCGGTGAATATCATCCTGTTTGACCATCCGGAAACGCGGGCTTCGCTTATGCCCTTTACGCTTACCCGACCGGTTTGTGAGATTCGAATGGGTATCGGTACAATTCGTGAAAAATGGGAGTGGATGACGGGCGGCAAGGTTACCTGCTTGACTCAGGATTACTTAAAGGAAAAATACCCCACTCAACTGGCTTTAGAAAACTATTTTATCGATGGATCCATTCTTCCCGATAAAAGTTTTTTTCAACAAATTTCTGAACTGGCCTCAGAGCATTGCCTGATAAGCTCCGGAAGAATTCTGGCTGCGCGAACACGACTCACCGATCCTGCACTTTGGTCTCAGCTTTCCTTTACCGAAGTGTCTATTCCTACTTCAATCGATCGACTGTGGAAAATATTTCAACTGAATGGAGAAGAAATTCGAAAAGATTTTGATTTTTTGACCAAGGGCCGAACGTCACAAATCGTCACCGATCCATTTACCAGAATCTACAATCCCGATCAGGTTTTTATCGAAGAAGGTGTACGTGTAAAAGCGGCCATCATCAATGCCGAGAGTGGACCGGTTTATCTTGGCCGCAACAGCGAGGTACTTGAAGGAGCGATTGTGCGCGGACCATTTGCTTTAGGTGAAGGCGCTATGCTTTCTATGGGTGCTATAATCCGTGGCGACACAACCATCGGGCCTTATTGTCGGGTAGGAGGTGAGATCAATAATTCCGTATTCTTTAGCCACAGCAATAAAGCCCACGATGGTTTTTTGGGTAATGCCGTGATTGGAAGTTGGTGTAACCTCGGGGCCGGAACTACAGCTTCTAATTTGAAAAATAATTTTAAAACTATTCGCTTATGGAATGGTAATTCCAAGGAATTGGAGTCTACCGGTTTACAGTTCTGTGGCTTGATGATGGGAGACTACACTACCTCGGCGATCAACACTTCATTCAACACCGCTACATGGGTAGGATGTGGTGCGCGGGTAATCGGTTCAGAGTTCCCCCCAAGTGTTATTCCACCCTTTGTTCAGGGTGGCGCAACAGGATTTAAAGAACTTACCCTGAACGAGGTAATTGAATCTGTCCGGCGATTTTATGAATTGAAAAAAGCCACCTTTACCAGTGCAGACAAAAATTTATTGGAACAGCTACACGCCCTCACATTGGAATTCAGAAATTAGAGCCTCGGAAAAAACTGATTATGAAATTTGCGGATGTACCTGGACTTGATGATGTGAAGGAGAAGCTGATCGCCTCTGTTCGCGACGGTAAGGTGCCTCATGCCACGCTGTTTCAGGGTCGCTCAGGTTCACTTGGCCTTCCGCTTGCCTTGGCGTTTAGTACGTACTTACATTGTGAGAATAAATCCACTGCTGATTCATGTGGGACCTGTGCTGCGTGCACACTGAATAAAAAATTTATTCATCCAGATACCCATTTCGCTTACCCGGTCGGTAATATGAAAACCGAGTTGAAGGAGCGGGATGATGAAAAGTTAAGAAACGAAATTCTGAAGCAGTGGAGATCTTTTCTTACCGAGCTCCCGCTGGGAACTCCTGATGATTGGATCAATTATTATGGTGGTGAGGACAAGCAGCCAATTATTTCCAGAGAGGATGGTCGTGAAATTATTCGTGCATTGGCGTTAAAACCTTTTCAGAGTAAAAGTAAGGTCATGATCATCTGGCAGCCGGAATTGATGCACTCCTCCGCCGCTAACAGCATTTTAAAAATTCTGGAGGAACCACCTCCTCATACTTTCTTTCTGCTGGTTACCAATCAGGCAGGCATGCTGCTCCCCACTATATTGTCGCGTACGCAAATCATTACAGTACCGCTTACATCCGATTCCGAGATGAAAAAGGAGCTTAAAGCCAGAGGCTTTAAGGAGGAGGATAAAGTTGAAAAAGCTATTGGATTGGCCGATGGTGACCTTGCCTTGGCCATTAAATTACTGGCCCAGGAGGAAGATGATCGTCAACAACGGTTTCAGGATTGGATGCGGGCCTGTTTCCGCTTAGATCCGGTTAGACTCCAGGAGCTCTCCGAGGAATTTCATGATGCCGACCGGATGGCGCAGCGAAACCTTATTTTATATGGACTTGCCGTTCTTCGCGAATCGTTGGTAACATTATCTGGAGCCAGCGGACTTTTAAGGGCTCGTGGAAGTGAATTAGACTTCGTTCGAAATTTTTCTAAAGTCATGAATGTAGAGAGAATTCAATCTCTAACCAGCCTTTTCAACTCTTCCGTTTATCAACTCGAACGAAATGGAAGCGCTAAAATGATTTTTATGGATTTATCCCTGCAGGTTAACCGTATTTCAAAAACTGTATAATTTTTTATGAGATTCAATTTTTTGCCTTCACTTTACATGGTATTTCTTTTACTGATTTTTTCCGCTTGCGGTCAAAGCAGTGATAAAGATTATCTCATTACCGTTAAGACTGATTATGGAGATATGGTGGCGATTTTGTATGATGAAACTCCGCTACACAAGGAAAATTTTATCAAGCTGGCAAAAGATGGAACCTACAGCGGCTCCTTGTTTCATCGCGTGATTCCAGGCTTTATGATTCAAGGCGGTGACCCAACCTCTAAGAATGCTCCCTTGGGAACTCCACTTGGCCAAGGAAGTCCTGGCTACAACATTCCTGCTGAATTTAATCCGAAGTTCTTTCATGAACGTGGAGCACTTTCAGCGGCCAGATTATCCGACGCTCAAAATCCAAAGAAGGAATCTAATGGAAGCCAATTCTATATTGTTCAGGGAACGGTTTGGGACGATAAAGGCCTTGCTCAGTTTCGAGTCGATCAAAATAAGTTGATGATTGGTCTGCGTAAAATGTTTGAGCAGCCACAATTTAAACCAATGCTCGATTCACTTAATCAACTTTATGTGGCCGGTGACATGAATGCTTACGTGGCTGCTCTTTCAGCCACCGCTCCGCGTGTTGAGCGGTTCACTGGTGAAAAGATTGTCAAGAGCATTCCACCATCACGCGAAAAAGTTTACAAAACAGTTGGAGGTGCCCCCCATCTTGATGGGGAATATACAGTATTTGGCAAGGTAATTAAGGGACTAGAGGTCATTGACAAGATTGCTGCAGCTCCAAGAGATGGTATGGACAGACCTAATCAAAACATCAAAATGGAAATTTTCGTCCAGGAGGTTTCCAGAAAAAAAATTACTGCTGATTACGGTTATCAATATCCTGACCCGGTAAAAAAATAAAAATCCTCTGCATCGTATGCGAATTCTGGTAACGGGAAGTCATGGACTGTTGGGTCAAAAGCTCACCAGTTTATTAGGTGGGGGTCCGCATGAACTCATTCGAACGGCTCGTGCAGTCAAGTCCGATTCGGATCTTCCTGGTTCGTACTATTCCATGGACATTACCAACCAAAATCAAGTAGAAGAAGTCATTAGCGAGGTAAAACCCGAAGTCATCATTCACGCAGCGGCTATGACTCAGGTAGATGACTGTGAAACCAGAAGAGATGACTGCTTGCTGAACAATGTTACGGCAACAGGATATTTGCTCGAAGCCTCCGCACGTGTCGGGGCTCATTTCATTTTCGTATCAACGGATTTCATCTTTGACGGTTCCCATGGACCATTGGATGAGACAGCCACTCCCGGACCAGTTAATTTTTACGGTCAAACCAAGCTCGAGGCTGAAAAACTGGTCATGAAGTATACAGGGAGCTGGGCCATTCTTCGCACGGTGTTAGTGTTTGGTATTACCCCTGGTGAGGTGCGTAACAATATTGTTACCTGGGTAAAAAATAGTCTGGAAGCAGGAAAAACCATTCGTGTGGTAAACGATCAGTGGCGGACGCCAACATTGGCCGAGGATCTTGCGATGGGTTGTTTACTTGCTGCCGAGCATCAGGCTGAGGGCATATTTAATGTTTCCGGATACGATATGCTTACGCCTTACGACATGGCACTTTTGGTAGCCGATTACTTTGGCCTCGATGCAACACTCATTCAAAAAACCGATGGCTCCGCTTTTCGTCAAACGGCAATGCGACCTGCACGGACAGGCTTCATCATCGATAAAGCCCGACAGGCTTGGGGATATGCCCCCCACTCTTTTAAAGAAGGACTAAAAGTCGTAGCCCATCAGCTTGGCCATCCAGGTTCCTACAAAGGTTAGAGGTTACTGACGCTCTCTATAAGGTTACCGAGGCTCTCGAGGTAACCGAGGTTCTACCCCAAGAACGGATAGCGATAATCTTTCGGTGTTACGAAGGTTTCCTTAATGGTGCGCATGGAAACCCAGCGTTGAAGGTTCACCTTGGCACCTGCTTTATCGTTCGTTCCGGATCCACGCGCGCCGCCAAACGGCTGCTGTCCAACCACCGCACCGGTAGGCTTATCGTTGATATAAAAGTTACCAGCAGAATGACGGAGTTTTTGAGTAGCCAATTCAACGGCATACCGATCTGTGGCAAAGATGGAACCCGTTAAGGCATAGGGTGAAGTACCATCGACCAACTCAAGGGTTTGCTCAAAATTCTCCGAATGGTAAACGTAAATGGTCACCACTGGACCAAAGATCTCTTCACACATGGTCAATGAGGCCGGGTCTTTCGTAACAATTACCGTAGGTTCAATAAAGTAACCTTTGGACTTATCGTATTTTCCTCCAGCTATAATCTCATTCATCGGATTTTGTCTTGCTTTTTCAATATATCCGGTAATAGAGTTAAAGGCACGCTCATCAATAACTGCATTAACGAAATTTCCAAAATCCTCTACGCCTCCTACTTTGATTGTGGCCAGATCCTCGAGAATATAGCTCTTTACCTCATCCCATAAATTTGAAGGGATATAACAGCGTGAAGCCGCTGAACATTTCTGTCCCTGAAATTCAAACGCTCCACGGGTAATGGCTGTAGCCAGCCCTTTTGCTTCAGCACTTTTATGTGCAACAATGAAATCTTTACCACCTGTTTCACCCACGATTCGTGGATACGTGCGGTAGTTTGCAATGTTATGGCCAATAGTTTTCCAAATGTGCTGAAATACTCCTGTGCTTCCGGTGAAATGAATGCCTGCAAAATCCTTATGCGAAAAGATCACTTCGCCGGCATCTGGACCGCTGACGTATACCAGATTGATCACTCCGTCAGGAAGACCTGCTTCCTTGAGAATGCGCATAAAAACTGAGGCAGAGTAGATCTGAGTATCAGCAGGCTTCCACACAACGGTGTTACCCATTAAAGCCATGCTGGTCGGTAAGTTCCCTCCGATTGCTGTAAAATTAAATGGCGTTAGTGCGAAGGTGAAACCCTCCAATGGTCGGTACTCAAGCCGATTCCACATTCCGGGTTGACTTTCAGGCTGCTCGGAGTAGAGCTGCGACATGAAATACACATTGAATCGTAAAAAATCGATAAGCTCACATACTGAGTCAATCTCTGCCTGGAATGCATTTTTAGACTGCCCCAACATAGTAGCAGCATTCATCTCATAGCGATACGGTCCTGCGAGAAGGTCAGCTGCTTTAAGGAAAATACTTGCTCTATTCTCCCAAGATAAATTTTCCCAAAGCGGTTTTGCAGCTAAAGCGGCATCAATCGCCTGACGCACATGATCCTTGTCTCCTCGGTGGAAAAAACCAAGTGTATGGGTGTGATCATGGGGCGGTGCAATTCTTTTCTTTTCACCGGTACGTATTTCTTCAGTACCGATGTACATAGGTATATCGGCTTGCTTACTTCTGGCTTCTGCAATTGCTTGCTCCAGTTTTTTCCGCTCAGGAGATCCTGGTGCGTACGATAATACTGGTTCATTTTTAGGGACTGGAACAGAAAAGAATCCTGCTGACATAGTGAGTAGGTAATGTTGAAAATTAGATTTCGAAGGCGAATTTATCCAAAAATCCCTTAAGGGATTTTGATCCATAGAAAGGCTTAAAGAATGCTTTTTAGCTCCTGCAATTCCCGGATTTCGTAGGTAACCTCATCTTGGTGGGGATGGCCATACGGATTAAAAAAAACAGAGTCTATACCAGCATTTCGGGCTCCGGCAATATCAGTAAGCAGATTGTCGCCAATCATGAGGAGTGATTGATGGGGAATCCCATGTTTACCGGAAACGTAATCGAAAATCTCTCGGGATGGCTTCTTATGACCTACACGATCTGAAATGACAATTTCCTGAAAATAATGTTCGATACCTGAACTTTTAACTTTGGTATACTGCACCTCCTCAAATCCGTTGGTTACCACAAATAGCGGATACCTGGGTTTCAGGTAATCCAGTATCATGCTGGCATCTTTAATCAGACTACCTTTTTTTGGTGAACGTTCAACGTAGGCATCTGAAAGTTCTTCTGAAAGCTGTTGGTCTTTGGCGCCAAAGCGTGCCAGAATGGTTGAGAACCGATCCTTACGAATGACCTCACGAGGTATCAGCCCTTTATCGTACTGTGTCCAAAGACCAATATTAATTTCTTGGAAGGTGTCGTGAAAATCATCAAAGGAAGCACCTAAGCGTTGGTTGAGCTGGTAATCCAAAAAAATCTCGCCAATGGTTTCACGGGAATTTGTCTCGTAATCCCATAGGGTATGGTCCAGATCAAACAGAACGGCTGTGTATTTAGTCATGTTGGGTTAACGTTGTTTTAGTCGCGGACCAGCCAATTCACGGTTTGAAGCCATGGTTTGATAAATCTCCTGGTCTTTAAGGAGCACGGCATCTTTCGATACAAACTGCAGAATCATGCGGATCAGATCGGTAACTTCATCCTTTATCTGATAAAATGACCACTGATTGATTTTTCGTACGTTCAGTATGCCTGAATTTTTGAGGTATAATAAATGGCGTGATGTTTTGCTTTGAGTAAACTCTAGAATTTGCTCCAGGTCGGTAATGCACATTTCGCCATTATTCATAATCAGATTGAGAACCCGGAGCCGCGAACGGTCGGAGCAGGCCAGATAAATCTGGGCACCAATATCCAGGTTGAAATGCTTTAACCGCATAGTATTAATTGATTAACCACTCTTCCGGATCCAGCGCCACCACATTTTTTCGAATTTGAAATCGAAGTTCTGATTTCCCCTCAGCATTCATGATAACACTTCCGATCACCTGATTCGTTTCTACTTTATCACCCATCTTTATACTCACATCTTTAAGGCCAGCATAAACCGAGAAATATTCACCGTGATTGATGATTACCGATGGACCGATTCCGGGTATGAAGGCTACCCTGCGTACCTCACCTTTAAAAATAGATTTCACTTTTTCACCTTCGCGCGTTTGTATGTTAATTCCATCATTCCAGGTTTCAACGCGTGGTAGTACAGGATGTTTTTGTCTTCCGAAACGCTGAGAAACGAAACCGCTCACCGGCCAGGCAAATTTCTTTTTATTTCCCTCAAAGGAGGCACTGGTCAGGGCCACAGCAGCAGAGGAAACAGCATTTTTCGCTTTTGATTCACGGGCCGCACGTGCCAATTCTTCTTTTACGATTTCTGAAATGAGCTTATCCAGCTTGGCAACAGCTTTTTTTGTATCCTCGAGATCTTTCCTCAATTTCTTCTCCTCTTTTTCGAGTGAGCGAACTACTGTTTTCTGTTTCTCTTTCAGATTTTTTAACTGATCGTTTTCCTTAAGTTCTTCTTTAAGTAAGACACTTTTTTCAGCTCGAAGTGAATCGATGTGTCGCACTTGTGTGGTCAACTGCTCTTGAACCAGACGAATAGCTTTCGCTTGTTCCTGCCTGGCCTGACCATACTGTTCCATGTACTTCATTCGACTCATGAATTGATCGAAGGATTTAGAGGAAAAAAGGAAAGTCAGTTTATTGACTCCACTGCTCGCACGTTGGGTTGCAAACATCATACTGGCATACTCAGCACGCATTTTTTCCAAATCTTCAGACAGTACATTTAAGATTCCATAATTTTCCTGGAGATCCTGATCCATGATCTCTACCTCTGATTTGATGGATCCTACTAAATTTTCCTGCTCTTTTATACGTGCATTAAGCGCTGAAAGCTCGCCAAGGGTATTCTTCTTTTTTTTAGAGGTTTCGTTCAGAATTTTTTCTGTCTCTTTGATTCGTGTGAGACTTTTCTGACGATCTTTTTGAAGTTGGGTTTTACTTTTCTGGGCTTGTCCGTAACCCAGCGAAAGAAAAAGAGACAAAAAAAGAATGACAAACCGGTTAACGGCGTTCATACTTTTTAGGAATATTAAATGGAAACTTCAATTCACGGTCCCCAACCTCTGCTTTGTTGTATTCAAATGTAATGGATGTGTTGTTAAGCACACCGTTGGTACCTTTATACAATAAATCGATGGTACCATTATATGGGAATTGCTTGGTGCCAACTGGTTGAAAGTTACTGTAGACGATACTTAATTTATTCTCAGTACCTAATTCCTTCATTTCTACAAACTCCAGTTTTTTGGTCTGTTTGTTGATTTTGTTAATGATGGTGAGATTACCTTTAGTTTGTTCCAACAGATCGTATTGGGCATCTTCAGAAACCTGATCCGTTGGACTTTTCTCGTTGATCAGATTGCCCAAAAGAGCGGCCTGTAGAATGTCGTAATTCACATCAAAGTGAAGCCGGTCGGACAATGCCCTAAACTCAAAAACGAAATACTCTTTATTTACCGTACTTACTACGGTTATGGAATCTTTATCAATCAGTGCCTTTCCACCTTGAACACCCATGACACTGAAATTCATCCAAATAACACTATCCTTTCGGATTCGAATGTTCGCTTTTACTTCCCGTTCCTTATTTTGGTCCTTTAGGATCATTCGTGCCCGTCCATGCAGGTACTCAAAGTCCACTTCCTCAACTTCAACCTCTCTGGCCACAGTAACCGCAGGAAGTATCTTTTTTGAACACGCAATGTTCAAAGCAGCTATTAAAACAAGAGAGAGAATGGAAACTCGTTGGGACATGCAGGCGTTTCAGCTACCTGCAAAAATAGTTAATTAAGCTTCCGGTTAAGGATTTTTTTACGCAAGCCATCATTGCGGCTATTTAAGGAAAGTGCCAATTCCCATTGTTTTACCGCCTCATCCGTTTCGCCCAGTTTGAATAAAATATCGCCATAATGTTCCAGATGAGTGGCGCTGGCTCCGCCTGAACGAATAACTTGCTCCATCACTTTCCTGGCCTCTTTAAATTTTCCTTTGGCGAATAAAACCCAGGCATAGGTATCTAGGTAGGTGTTGTTGGTAGGAAACTTTTTGATCAATTTTCCGGATAGCTCTTCGGCACGATCAAGTTTTTCCTTTCTAAGTGATAGGTAATAACTGTAATTATTCAGAGCCAAATCCTGCTCCGGATCTACCTTCAACACCTCTTCAAAGGATTCATCTGATTTAGCATGATTACCTGAAGCGTGGTATGCGTCACCGAGTAACAGCAGGATATCTTTTTTGAAGGCCTCATCAGAAGACAGAAGCCGTGCCTGTTCAAAGCTACTGCAGGCAGCCTTGTAACTTTTCTTTTTGAAATGACCAAATCCGTTGAAATACCACAGCTCAGGTTGATTTGGAAAATATTCCATCGCCTCTTCTCTGTGCAGGATCAAACTATCTGCCATATTTTCCTGTGACTCCAGAATCAAAAGGTTACTCCAGGCCTGAAAAACGTTTGCTCCTTTTTTGATGGCCTTTCTGTAATCTGCAACTGCGGCTCGCTGGTTACCTGTTGCCATAAAAAGATCTGCGGAAGTCAGCCACACTTCAGGTATATCCGGTTCTGAAATTTTAAGCCGATCGGTAAGCTGAACAAGCTGTTGCACCACTTCAGGATCTCGGGCATTTATCCCAGCTTGAATACTTTTAATCAAGATGATCTTATTGTTCACTTGCATTTCCGACTCTCCCATCAGGACTAAAGCAAGCTCCATGCATCTTTTCAAGTCGCCTGCCTTAATGTATAAATCAGCCAATAGAAGTCGTGCAAATCCTTCCTCATCGTCACCAGGTTGAATTTTTTCCAACAGGGATCGGGCCTCATTCGACTTGCCTTGTTGAATCAGCAAGGAGGCCAAGCCAGAAAGGTAGCGTGGTTCATCCGGAAAAGCTTCGATAAGCTTTCGGCTCTCCTCTTCAGCTTGCTTGAATTTCCCCATGCCACCCAATAACTCCATTTTTCGGATGGAGCTCGTCTCATTGACACCAAGGATTTTTTCTGCACGATTTAAAGCCTCGAGTGCTTTGTCTTGTTTACTCTGAATTTGGTATAGCGTGGACAATTCGAATAATTGATCGACGTTTCCAGGAAATTTTTCAACCAATACTTCCAGCATTGTTGTAGCCTGGTCAAACCGACCAATGGCACTGCTCACCCTCGACCCAAGCAGATAATAAAATTTATTTGCACCATCCAGTTTAATGGCTTTTTCGATCTCGATAACGGCCTGTTCCAGGTCTTCGTTTCGTTCACTTTTCGATAATGACTCCGCAATCTTATAATGAATACCCCCGGATGGACTCAGTTCGTTTGCGCGCCGAAAATATTCAATGGCTTTACCGTAATCCTCCAGAATGAAATATTTCTCTCCTTCCGTAAATAATGCCTCTGTCCGAATTTCTTTTGATGCCAGAACACTTGCCGAGGCCTCCTCCTCCTGACAAAATCCAGGGGTGGCAATCAAAAAATAGAGTGCTAAGAAAAAAAATATTTTTTGCTGGGTAATCAATGGCTGGTGCTGTAATCGCCAATACTGAGATCCGATATTGATCCTTTTAGGTTTACGGCGTTACCCAACATGGAATTTTCTGTGACTATTGCCTCAATGTGACAATCCTTTTGAATGATGGAATTCCAGATACGACTGTCTTTCACAACGGTCCGCTCGCCTATGGATACATGAGGACCGACAACAGAGTTTTCAATGGTCACACCAGCACCAATGAAGCACGGTGGAATGATTTGTGATTGAATAATTTTTGCGTCCTTGGAAATCAGATCGGTACCTTTAATGAATTCAAGGTACCGGGCATTGGTTTGAACAGTTGCATTTTTATTGCCGCAGTCCAGCCATTCCTCTACCTCACCTGTAATAAACCTGGCTCCGTTTTTACGCATACCTTCCAGGGCCGAGGTGAATTGATACTCTCCCTTTTCTTTAATGTCGTGATCGAGCAGATGCTGCATTTCTTTTCTTAAAACCTCACCCTCACGGAAATAATAAATACCAATAATGGCCAGGTCGGAAACAAAGGTGGAAGGCTTTTCCACCAAAGCAGATATGTAACCAGCCGAGTCCAATTGAACAACCCCAAACTGCGAAGGATCAGTCACTTTTTGCACCCAAATGATGCCATCCTTAGAGGTATCTAATTTGAAATTAGCCCGGAAAAGCGTGTCGGCAAAGGCTACAATAACTTTCCCAGAGAATAATTCTCCAGCAAAGAGTAAGGCATGTGAAATCCCTTTGGCTTCATGTTGGTAAAAGATTTTCCCCTCAGCACCTACATCACTGGCCACTTTTTTTAAATCTTCTTCAACCTGTTTTCCAAATGAAGGATGAATGATAAATCCGATATGCTCCAATTTCTCAGGCGCAAGTCTGGCAATATCCTCCACCAAACGGTATACCATCGGTTTGCCGGCCACAGGCAATAATGGCTTTGCAGTAGTCAAGGTATGAGGCCGCATCCGTTTACCCAGACCGGCCATAGGGATAATAATATTCATAGAGATGATTCGATTATTTCAAAGGTAAGGCCATCAGGCAGAAATTTTACTGCGAAGGGAATCTTTTTCCGTCAACCATAGAATTCCTCCGGACGCCAGGGTGGCCAAAATACCACAACCAATAGCGGTAAGACCCTCTATCTCCAGAAGGCCATATAACTGAATGATTACAAAACTAATGAAGACAAGTGCAAGGTCTTTAGAAAGCGTATACGGAATGGGATAGTATTTCTGTCCAAACCAATAACAAATGACCGTCATCAAAAAATAAACAAGAAAGGTCACCACAGCGCTACCCAGTATTCCATAAACTGGTATGAGGATAAAGTTAAGTCCTATTGTTGCAACGGCTCCAATGGAAGTAATGACTGTTCCAAAGTATGTCCGGTCTGTAATTTTAAACCAAACGGTCATGTTATAATAAACCCCAAGAAACAGATATCCAAGTAGAAGCCAAGGGACAATCACCAACCCAACCCAATACCGCTCATCGACCAGAAAACGCAACCAGTTTAAATTAAAACAAATGGCCATGAGAAAAAATACAGCCACAACGGTAAAATAATGATTCACTTTAGCGAATACTACCGGTGAATCTTTTTGTTCGGCACGCGAGAAAAAGAAAGGTTCTGCAGCCATGCGAAAAGCCTGGACAACCAGACTCATCAATACCGCAAACTTATAGCACGCTCCAAAAATGCCCTGCACATATTCCGAACTGTATCCTTTGTAAAATCCATCCGGCAACCAGTTGTCGATGCTGATTCTGGAAAACATTTCATTAGTCATACCCGCAAGCCCGGTAAGCATAACTGGAAAAGAGTAGGCAACCATGGGTCTGACTAATGCCGCCTCCCATCTTGGCCTCCACTGCAGTAGTACAGGCAGAAAGTAAAAAAGAAAAAACAGGTTGGCCAGCATGTTGGCGAGAAATACCTGCTCCGGTGCAGTAGAATCAGAGCTTAAATACCAAAGGTTGAGCCCAACCAGCAACGAAACATTAACAATTTTCAGCAGCGCAAATTTTTTACTTTCATTCCGTAAACGCAACCGTACAAAGGGAAGTGCGCACCAGGCGTCTACCACTAACGTAACCGCCGCATAGGTCACCAAATTGTTTTCTCCGGCACGAATGGTTAAAAAATCAAGATTTATAAAAGCAATTAAAAACAGCAATGCCATAAGGCTGATACCAAAGATTACCGTTTGCGCAGCTTGAAAGGCCTTCTTTTCATCACCGCCGCTCCTGGTAGCATATCTGAGGTAAGCGGTCTCCATTCCAAAGAGAAAGACCACGTTTAAAATCGCAATCCATCCATAAGTATCTGTAATTCTTCCGTAGGCCTCAGGCCCAAAAACACGTGTATGTAAGGGAACCAGAAAAAAATTAAAGACGCGTGGGACGATACTGCCCAGACCATAAACAGCTGTATCTGTGAAAAGCTTTTGATATACACTCGTTCCGCTCTTCAACTTAGCTTAGGATTATGTTTTGGAGGCTTGTAAATTCTTCAGAATATCCTGTGCCATTTCCTCCAATCCAAATTGATGGTTCCATCCCCAGTCTTTTCGTGCAGCACTGTCATCAATGGATTTTGGCCAGGAATCTGCAATACTCTGCCGGAAATCCGGTTGATACTGAATGGAAAATTCAGGAATGTAATTTTTTATGGTTGAGGCCAACTGAGCGGGACAAAACGACATGGCTGAAATATTATAGCTGGTTCGCACTCGAATCTTTTCAGCTGGGGCTTCCATTAAATCGATGGTGGCCTTAACGGCGTCATCCATGTACATCATTGGTAGGTAGGTATCTGGCGCCAGAAAACATGTATATTTTTTTTCGGCCACAGCCTTAAAAAATATATCTACTGCATAATCTGTTGTGCCACCACCAGGAGGCGTTTTCCAACCGATCAATCCCGGATAGCGTAAACTGCGTACGTCGACACCGTAGCGACGAAAATAGTAGGAGCACCACAATTCACCAGCTAGTTTAGTCATACCGTAAACGGTGGATGGATCCATTATGGTTTGTTGAGGAGTATCCTGCTTTGGTGTTTCTGGTCCAAAAGCGGCAATTGAGCTTGGCCAGTACACCTTATCCAATTTCAACTCCTGAGCGGCCTCCAGAACAAATAGGAGACTTTCCATATTTAGCTTCCAGGCCCATCTCGGATCTTTTTCTCCGGTGGCTGAAAGAAGAGCTGCCAGGTGGTAAATCTGAGTAATTTGTTGCCTGTGCAGAATTTCAAAAAGCTTGTCACGCTGCATCACATCAAATGTTTCATAGGGTCCTTCTTTTAGGATACCCTGTGCATCTTTGATGTCGGAAGCAATTACATTTTCAATGCCGTAGATCTTCCAAAGTCCCTGAGCGAGTTCTGATCCCAGCTGTCCGCCGGCACCGATCAAAAGAATTCTGGTTTTCTTCATCGTAAAACGAGGCTAAAGTAATCAGAAATTACCATTCCCGACATCATTCAAATGCGCTCACTCAAAGGCCATCCCTTCATTTTAGTTAGTTTTGCAGCATGCAGTTTTCTGAATATCTGACTTCACGAAAGATTGATGCCATCGCTTTTGAAAGAGGAGCCCCGGAGGTGTATGCCGAGTGGAAAAAATCCTTTGATCTGATGCATCCTGCCAGTTTCGCCGCCCGTTATCTATTTAAGATTAATGCTTTGAGACGAAAATTTACCCTGCGTACCGAAATGGCATCAACGCCAACTACATCTTCCAAGCCACGTCCTGTAATCAAACCGAAAATCAACTGAACTATGTTTGAAAAAAGTAAGTCCATTCTTCAGGCCGAATTAAATGCCATTCGTGAGGCCGGTCTATATAAAAAAGAAAGAATCATTACCACACCTCAAGGGGCAGCCATTAAAACGGCCGACGGTAAAGAAGTACTCAACTTTTGCGCAAATAATTACTTAGGACTTAGCTCCCATCCGGATGTAGTTGCTGCGGCTAAGCACGCTATCGATACCCATGGATACGGACTCTCCTCTGTTCGGTTTATTTGCGGAACTCAGGATCTTCACAAAGAGTTGGAAGAAACCATATCTGAATTTTTGGGAACCGATGACACTATTCTCTACGCAGCTGCTTTCGATGCCAATGGTGGAGTATTTGAGCCATTATTTACAGCCGAGGATGCAATAATCTCAGATGAACTCAACCATGCATCCATCATTGATGGCATCCGTTTGTGCAAGGCGATGCGTTACCGTTACCGCCACAACGATATGTCGGACCTTCAAACACAACTCGAGGCCGCAAAAGCAGCAAATGCCCGTCAGATAATTATAGTAACAGATGGTGTTTTTTCAATGGATGGCACCATCGCGCAACTGGATAAGATTTGTGATCTCGCCGATGCCTATGGGGCAATGGTTATGACGGACGAATGCCACTCTATGGGCTTTATGGGTAAAACAGGAAGGGGAGTGCCTGAATTTCGTGGTGTCCAGGGACGCGTGGACATCATTACCGGCACACTTGGTAAAGCACTTGGGGGCGCATTGGGTGGGTTTACATCCGGCCGAAAAGAAGTCATTGAAATGCTGCGTCAGCGCTCAAGACCATACCTATTTTCAAATACGCTGGCCCCATCAATTGTTGGAGCAAGCATCCAGGTCTTCAGAATGCTTTCACAAACCACTGAACTGAGAGACAAGCTGGAGCGCAACACCACCTATTTCCGAACCCGCA
>JBMSPY010000007.1:0-21080 GCA_049423005.1 Cyclobacteriaceae bacterium | reverse complement strand
TTTCTGACCAGGTATTTGGGGGCACAAGCACTCTGCTTATCTGTAATTTTGCTTCATGTTGCTTCGATTTTTATTGAACGGTATTGCCGTAATGCTAACGGCCTGGCTTTTGCCTGGAGTCCATGTGGAGCACTTTGGATATGCCTTATTGGCTGCAGCGATGTTGTCGCTGGCCAACACCTTTATCAAGCCGCTGCTGATTTTACTGACCATTCCACTTACCATTTTTACGCTGGGATTATTCCTACTGGCTATAAATGCCATTGTCATTTTATTGGTAGAAGATTTTATTCCCGGATTTCAGGTGGATGGGTTTTGGTGGGCCTTACTGTTTAGTTTGATCATGTCCGTATTCAACAGCATGATTAAAGACCTCACGAAAAAAGAGTCATGAAAAATCTTCAGAACGCTATTAAGGTTATTGCGTTTGACGCTGACGATACGTTATGGAATAACGAAACCTATTTTGCAGAGGCCGAACAAAAGTTTTCTGAACTGCTGGAAGATTTTTTGCCACGCCATACAGTCCTCCGGGAATTACTGCATACGGAGATTTCCAATCTCCCATTATACGGATATGGTATAAAGGCCTTCATGTTGTCTATGATCGAAACGGCCAT
Organism: Cyclobacteriaceae bacterium; assembly: GCA_049423005.1. Taxonomy (GTDB): domain Bacteria; phylum Bacteroidota; class Bacteroidia; order Cytophagales; family Cyclobacteriaceae; genus ELB16-189. The sequence continues at coordinate 20,460 of JBMSPY010000007.1, read as the reverse complement.
CCGGATTTCCAATAAGAAAATTCCTGCTTCAGTGATTGAGAAAATGGTGAATATCGGTCGCGAGATGCTGGAAAAACCTGTCGTGTTGTTGGATGATGTAGAGTTGGTGTTAAAAACACTTAAAGGGAGATACCGCCTTGTCCTGGCTACCAAAGGCGATTTACTGGATCAGGAACGGAAACTAATTAAGTCCAATCTTCAGGAATACTTTCATCACATTGAAATTATGTCGGAAAAGAAAGAGGATGATTATCGCAAACTCATTCGCCACCTTGACATTAAGCCTGAGTCATTTATGATGATTGGGAATTCATTAAAGTCAGATGTGATGCCGGTTATTACCATAGGTGGTTATGGCGTTCATGTGCCGTATCATACCACATGGGCTCATGAAAAAATCGAGGTCAATCTGGAAAGCGATCGCTTTATTGTCCTGGATAAACTTTCCGAAATCCTTCACTTATTCCCTGAAAACTAAATCCATGCTGCTGTACAACATCACCATCGGGGTTGACACCCAAATTGAAAAGGAGTGGAAAGAATGGATGAAAACCTCCCTCATTCCCCAGGTGATGCAGACTGGACTCTTTCGGGATTATAAATTTTATAAAGTTCTGACACACGATGATCCTGCATCCGTATCATATTGTGTTCAGTATTTCGTGGAATCAATTGATCAGTTCAATCAATATCTGGAGCATCACGCCAAAGGTTTTCTCGATCAGCAGCGCCAACGCTATCCAGATCGTCATGCTGCTTTTCAAACACTTCTTGAAGAAATAGACTGAACGCTCTAATTGCAAAATCATGTATGCCATCGTTGACATTGAGACCACCGGAGGACATGCAGGATTCCATAAAATCACGGAGGTTGCTGTTGTTCACCACGATGGCACTTCAGTTACCGGCGTTCACCAGACGCTGATCAATCCACAGCGTGAGATCCCTCCGTTCATAACGGCGTTGACGGGTATTCACCCCGACATGCTGATGCATGCACCTGCTTTTCACGAGATAGCCGATGATCTTTTTCAATGGCTGGATGGACGGATCTTTGTAGCTCATAATGCGCATTTCGATTTCGCTTTTTTGAAAAAGGAATTTGAGGAGTCCGGCTACTCCTGGAATCCGCGTCGATTGTGTACTGTCAGACTAAGCCGAAAAATTATTCCCGGCTTGCGCTCCTATAGTCTTGGTCGTCTAGCTGAGGCATTGGGTGTAACCATTAACAACCGACATCGTGCGGGAGGTGATGCCGAGGCCACCGCTCAAATTTTTGATAAACTATTGAAACGCGATGCCGGTGGGATCATTGAGCGTACGCTCAGTCGAAATTCCGGTGAGATGATCTTGCCACCGAATTTGGATAAGGAAGAATTTGAAAAACTTCCTTCTGCTCCTGGTGTCTATTACTTCCACGATGCTCGGGGAAAAATCATTTATGTTGGAAAGGCGCTTAATATCAAAAAACGAATCTCCGGACATTTTACAGGTGCGGCCACACAATGGAACCGAACCCATATTCGAAATGAAATTCACCGAATCACGCATGAGCTTACCGGTACGGAGCTGATTGCGTTACTTCACGAAGCACAGGAAATTCAGCGGCTTTGGCCAAAGTACAACCTCGCTCAAAAGGAAAAGCGTGATCAATGGGGAATATTTTCCTACAGCGATCAGCTGGGTTACATCCGACTTTCCTTGAATCAATTGACTCGAGGCGCGCGTCCATTGCTGAACTTTGAAAGCAAAGGAGACGTTTGGAATACAGTCTGGGAACTTGTTCGAAACCATCAGCTTTGTCCTAAGTTGTGTGGACTGGAGAAGACTAGCGGTCCCTGTCATTTGCATGCGCCGGGTGAATGCATGGGTGCATGCGATGGCAAAGAATCAACTGAGCGGTATAATGCGCGCATGACTCAGGCGATTCGGTCGCTTAATGAACAGGAAGGATCATTTGTAATTCTTGATAAGGGTAGAAAAACGGGAGAACGTTCGGTTATTGCCGTTGTGAACGGAAAATTTGCGGGCTTTGGATTTGTTCACAGAAATCAAAAAATCAAAACACTTGAAGATGCCCTGAAGGTGATTACTCCCGGTCGGGACAATCAGGTAATCCGGAATATTCTTCATTCATTTTTACTGAATCCGGAGGGGGGTAAGGTTGTGGAGTTTTAGGTTCGACTTCGCTCACCTACCAGGTTCGAAATGGCTCAACATTCACTTTGCATGATGTTGATTTTAGCCCTTAATAATTGAGAAATTAAACGAAGAGTTTTGAATTTTTTCTCAGTGTTGAAAAAATTCAAATACAAAGTCCACGGAGGAATACACACAGAGTTTCGCGGATAGTCAGCCTAGTAATATGAAATTTTGAATTTCAATCTCAGCTATTTAAATGAGAAGGAGAATTTTAAAATTTTGTGTTAAACTTTCTACAGGGTGTCTTTGTGCTCTCTGTGATAAAATTTTAAACACAGAGTCCACGGAGAAATACACACAGAGCTACGCAGAGGAATGCAGGGAATTTAGATTCCTAATTTATGCTCTGTGTTGAAGCGTTATGCAGACACATTTTGGGACAGATAGATGTTCTTCATTAACTTTCCTGAAATTTGATACCATGACATTTGCTGAAGCAATGGGCCATCTGGGCGCTTTTCTTTCTTGCATCACCTTTATGCCGCAGGTATGGAAAACCTGGAAAACAAAAAAAGCCGGCGACCTAAGCCTCACCATGTTGCTAATTGTGGTCACCAGTACCGTCGTTTGGCTCATTTACGGCTTTGAAAGCTGGCTATGGCCCGTAATTATCGCCAACACAGTAGTTTTTACTTTAAGTTTACTCCTGGTCATCTTTAAACTGACCTTTAAGGAGTAACCAATGCAATACCGATTCGAAGGATTGCTGCAGCAACAAGGTTGGATTTCTCCGGCCTACGTACTGATTGCTTCTGACGGAAATGTAGCCGGAATTTCCTCGAAACCATTTGAAGGCCAGCCAATCGAAGCTGTGCCCGGTTATGCTCTTCCTGGTTTTATGAATGCCCACTCCCATGCCTTTCAATACGCGATGGCGGGTAAAGCGGAAATCCATCCCGAAGGTATCGAAGATGACTTTTGGTCGTGGCGTGAGGCCATGTACCATTGCGCGTTAACACCTGATCCCGATCAGGCCGAAGCTATTGCGGCTATGGTTTATGCTGAAATGTTACGCGTCGGTTATACGCACGTTGCCGAGTTTCATTACCTCCATCACGACCAAGACGGAAATCCTTACGCCGATCCAGCTGAAATGGGAATGCGCATGTTGCGTGCTGCTCACAAGGCCGGGATCGGTATAACCCTGATCCCAGTGCTCTACCAGCGTGGAGGATTTGGATTACCACCGAATCCGCGACAGCGTCGTTTTATTTCACAAGATCTCGATGATTATATGCGAATTTTTGAAGCCTCCGCTACGCATGTTCAAGAATTTTCCGGTGCGCGTCTGGCCTGGAGCGCACACTCACTTCGGGCAGTCGACCCAGAAATGATGAAGATCGTTTTTCGGCAGATGCCACCCCTTCCATTTCACATTCATGCAGCCGAACAAATTAAGGAAGTGAACGATTGTCTCGACTACTGCGGATTGCGTCCGGTACAGTGGCTATTGGAAAACCTTCCGGTGAATGAAAATTTTTTTATTGTTCACGCTACGCACCTTGATGACCACGAGGTATCGGCCCTCGCCCAAACAAAAGCTTCTGTGGTACTTTGTCCGGGAACAGAAGGAAATCTTGGTGATGGAATATTTCGGATGAAAGATTACGTTGCACACCATGGCCGATGGTGTATCGGAACCGACAGTCATATTACGCTTGATCCGCTGGCGGAGTTTCGAATGATCGATTATCGTCAGCGACTCATCACCAATCGGAGAAACACCTTTCAAGGGGAAGCCGCACATTATCTTTTCGATGCTGCTCTTTCCAGTGGTCGAAAAGCCATGGGCATCAAGACAACAGAATATTTTTCGTTGGGCCATTCGTTTGATGCGGTAGTATACGATGCTTCGACACCTTTATTGGCTACATCATCTGAATCGGAGCGACTTTCAGCAATCAGCTATGCGCCCGGAGCCGATACCCGATTGGGGACGATACGTTCGGGACAATGGGTTGTCCGTGATGGCCGGCACCTTAATGAACAGATTGCTACAGACTTTAAAAAGTTGGTGTCAAAACGTTAAGTGCAGTCTTATTAGGTCTTTTTCCTTCTGTTTTTCAATCCCTCCTTCTGACCTCTTTTCTCCTTGAATTCCGGAAAAATGTTTTCAAATTGGACATTCAATCCAATGACTATGCGTTTTTTACTATTTATCCTTACTGTTTTGGTGACCCTACCGGTTGCCGCGCAGAAAAAATCTGGTAACACGGCAGCCCCAGCGCCAAAATTCGATGCCACTCAGTTCAAAGGACTGAAATGGCGCAACATCGGTCCCTTTCGTGGAGGCCGGGCCAACGCCATTGCTGGCGTAATTCAAAACGATCAAATCTACTATACCGGCTACACCGGAGGTGGAATTTGGAAAACAGAAGATGCCGGCAAAAACTGGAAAAATATTTCCGACGGATTTTTTAAAGTAGGTTCGATCGGAAAGATCACTGTCAGTGAAAGTGATCCAAACGTCATCTACGCAGGAAGCGGCGAACACGCTGTGCGCGGGGTAATGACCTCCTATGGTGATGGTGTGTACAAATCAACTGATGCGGGTAAGTCTTGGAAAAATATTGGACTGGAAAAAACCCGTCATATTGCTGATGTAGTTATCCATCCTGCCAATTCTGATATTGTTTTGGTTGGGGCACAAGGCGCCGTTCATGGACCAAATTCGGAACGTGGTGTTTATAAATCTACAGATGGCGGCACCACTTGGAAGCGTACCCTGTTTGTTGATGAAAACACCGGAGTGAGTAGCCTGTCAATGGATATGACCAATCCTCGTATTCTATATGCTGCTACCTGGTACCATCGTCGTCATCCGTGGATGGTGGAGAGCGGTCCACATGGAGCCATCTGGAAGTCGACCGATATGGGAGAGACGTGGACTAAAATAGTTGAGGGTTTGCCTAAAGAGATGGGAAAGATTGGTGTATCGGTTTCTCGTGCCAATCCAAATCGTGTGTACGCAATCGTGGAAGCTGAACGTTCGAAAGCCGGTGTGTACCGTTCGGATGATGGCGGAAAGAAATGGAATTTGATGACCAATGATCAAAACACAACGGCTCGTTCGTGGTATTATATGGAGGTCTATGCCGATCCGGTCAATGCCGATATTGTCTGGGTATTGAATGCACCGGCACTACGGTCAATTGATGGTGGAAAAACATTTCAAAATGTTCGAGTTGGTCATGGCGATACCCATGACTTTTGGATCAATCCAAAAAACAGCAGCAATGTGGCTATAGCTGATGATGGTGGAGGTGAAATCAGTTTTAACGCTGGAGGATCCTGGTCACCGATTAACAATCAGCCCACAGCTCAATTCTATCGGGTAAATGCCGACAATCGAATGCCGTATTGGGTTTACGGTGGTCAGCAAGATAACAGTAGCGTTATGATTGTAAGCCGAACCGGGGGACCAGGCATATCTGAAAAAGACTGGACCAATGGACCGGGTTGTGAGTGCGCCTACATCGCATTTGATAATCCGGATGATCCCCAGTATTTCTTTGGAGGATGTTATCAGGGCATGATTGAACAAATGGATGCTAAGACTGGTGAGGCCAAAGACATCATGGAGTACCCCTCACTGAATCTGGCGTGGGAACCTAAAAAGATGAAATATCGGTTTAACTGGAATGCACCAATCATCAATTCGCCACATGATCCTAAAGTGATGTATCATGCTGCAAATGTTTTATTCCGTTCTGTTAATGGCGGCATGAGCTGGGAAAAAATCAGTCCGGACCTGACTCGCAATGACACGACCAAGCAAGGAAAGAGTGGTGGGCCAATTACGAATGAGGGCGCCGGAGGAGAAAACTACAACACCATTTACTATGTGATCGAATCACCTCATGAAGCCGGAGTCATATACACGGGAAGCGATTGCGGGCTAGTTCATCTTACACGTGATGGTGGCAAAACGTGGAAGAACATTACACCTGCAGGATTGCCGGAAGGAAATATTCATTCTATTGAAGTATCCCGACACGATCGTGGCACGGTTTACATTTCAGCAACACGCTACAAATTCAATGACTATAGTTCCTACACATATAAGTCTGTTGATTATGGTGCTTCATGGACACGCATAGCCACAGGTCTAGAGGCAGATGATTTCATTAAAGTCATTCGTGAAGACCATAAGGTTAAGGATTTACTCTATGCTGGTTCGGAGCGCGGATTTTATATTTCTGTAAATGGAGGACAACATTGGCAGAAGTTTCAGTTGAATTTACCTGTAGTTCCGGTAACGGACTTAATCATTCGTGATAATGATTTGGTAGCGTCAACGGCAGGCCGCGCCTTCTGGATTCTCGATGATTTAGGCGCCATTCAACAGAGCAAAGGTGATTTTGCATCCTTGAGCACTAAGATTTTTACACCAAAGCCGACCTACCGCCTCAGTGGTCCGCCGGCTTATCTGGCTGCCATGGGCATCGACATACCTGGACTTGGAAAAAATCCTTCCGAAGGAGTCACTTTCGATTACTATTTCAAGGAAAGGCAGGATACCATTACAGCGACACTTGAGATTATGGACGTTTCCGGTAAAGTATTACGGTCTTTCAGCAGTAAGAAAGATGAATCCTTTAAGCCTTATGCTGGTGGACCATCTGCACCGCTCGTTTTGTCTGCGGCAGCAGGAGTGAATAGGTTTTCATGGGATTTTCGTAAAGAGGCTTTAACCGATGTGCCAGGAGTTTTTGTTTATGGTGATTACCGTGGACATCGTGTGCCGCCAGGAAAATACCGCGCACGTCTGAAATACAATGGAGAAACATCTGAAACGGAGTTTGAGGTTCTGGCTGATCCTCGGCTTAAAGTAACTTCTTCAGATTGGGCTGAGCAGCAGCGCTACCTCGAGCTGACAGAAGAAGGAATACGCGATATGCATCAGTCGGTGAATCGGATGCGTAAAGTGAAAAAACAGGTGGAGGCTCATCAGGAATTACTGAAGAGCGAGCCCTCAGCTAAAGACCTCAATCAACTTGGTAAGGAGTTGATGAAGCAAATCACCGAATGGGAGGGAAACATCATTGAGCCTCGGTCGAAGAACGGTCAGGATGTGATCAATTGGCCAAATAAGTTGAATTCTGAGTACATGAATGTCCGTTCCAGTCTTGATGCGCATGATCCTCGTGTGACGCAAGGCGTAAAAGACCGCACAGGTGATCTTCAAACCGAATGGAATAACCTGCGTCAGCGACTTGATCAGATTGTAAAAGAGATTGATAAATACAATCAATTGTATAAGGACAAGAATTTCCCTGCAGTGATTACCGATAAAAAAGAGGAAGTCTTAAATAACTAATCAATCAAAAAAATTTATTCATGAAAAAAGGCCGGCAATACCGGCCTTTTTTATTTGATCTGCCTGATGTAGTAGTTTCCGTTTTTATGATAATAATTGGATTGCTCAGGTAAAAAATAAAATACGCCTGGCATTAATCCATCCGGATCAACAATAATTTCCGGAGGATTTCTTCGAAAGGCTTTATGCAATAATTCGACGTGTTCATAGTAGCTCGGGTCTTTAAAGATCTCTGATGAGAGGCTCCACTCCGGAAAAAATCCTCCGGCCTGGTTTTGATAAAAATAGGCGAGATTATCGCTTAAAAGGAGAAGCTTTTTGTTGTTGAAAGGTATTTCCTTTTTATCTGGAAAATTTAATGAATAATTTATACCGGAGATTTTATTTGAGATACTCAGACTGGCAATAGACACGATTCCAATTACTAAAATCCAAATCATTGCATTGGCGATTCGTTGTCTGCGAATGCGGATCAAATAAAAATTGATCAGGTAGGCCAGTGGAGCGGCACAAACGATTAATGATTGAGCTGTTCGTTGCCGGGCAATCCATACTTCGAGCACTCCAAAAAGTAGCCAGAATACCATAATCTGAAAAATCTGTGACTGGTATTTGGTCATTCGGGCATTGCGCAATGCGACGATCAAAGAAAAAATGGCATACGTCAACGGTAGTGCAGCAAGCAGGAGAAGGCTATAGCCGTCCATAAACGATCTCGAGTTGAACTCAAAATTCGGTATGTAAAAATTGAGCCAGAGATACAAAGGGTTTCCGTTTATATAGTCGACCCCGAACCGGAGCAGATGCGGAAACAGAAACGCCAGGGTAAACAATAAAAATTGCCGGAGGTCTGGCCTGCTGTTAAGTATTAGAATGATCAAAATAGCGAGATAGAAAATCGAGTAGGAAAAGACGAATAAGGAAGACATTCCAAGAAAGATTCCAAGGAGCGTTAGATTACTGTCATCCTGATTTCGGAATTGGATTTGTCGAAGTACCCGATCGATGGAAAGCATTAAAAATAACGACGCCCAGATTTCGCGTGTGTAGGTTACCGAATCGAAGGAAAAGAATACGAGCACGGCATAAATAAACGATGATAGAAATCCGGGTTGATCAAATGCACGGTTGTTGGTGAGTAAAAATCCAAATAGTGCCGCCTGAAAAAAAAGAATGACCAAACTGATGGCTCTGCGAATACCCAGATCTCTATCCAGCAGCTCAACAGATAGCCAATGCACTACAGAAGTGAGTGGAGGAGTCGAGTCCCAAATCTCTTCGTATAAAAAAAGGTCATCGTCCATCATTTCACCAACCACCATTCCTTTTGTTTCGGCCAAGGTTGCTTCCGGTAGATGATAATGGGCTACAATGCCCATGATGGTCATGAAGGCGAAAACGACCAGGAGTCGGTAGGGGTCATTGATGCTGAAAAAGCGGATCATTTGTTAAATCAAGATCAAGATTCAGAAATTCAGGGCCAATTTTCAAGATTTGTCGGCCATAGGCTTCAAAAAGTTTTAACTTTATACCATGAGTGGGAGCATCAGACAGCAGAAGTTCGGTAAACTTATCCTTAAGGAGTTAAGTGAAATTTTTCAGCAGGACAAAAAGGGATTACTGGGTAACTTATTTTTCAGCGTGGCTGAGGTTCGGGTAAGTCCCGACTTAAGCGTAGCCAAAGTTTATGTAAGTATGATGTTGGCCTCTGATAAGCAAAGGGTGCTGGATAGACTCAATGATCATAAACGGGAAATCCGAAATGCTTTAGGTCAACGCATACGCAATCAGGTTCGGATTATTCCCGAGCTGATCTTTTATATTGATGAGCTTGAAGAAAAAGCTATGAAGATGGATGAGCTCATTAAAAGTCTAAACATACCGCCGGCTAAGGAAGATAAAGAGTGAATCTGCCATTCTTTTTTGCCCGCCGTTATTTCCTCAGTAAGCGGAAAAAGAATTTTATCAACGTTATTTCCGGTCTTTCTATGGTTGGCGTAACGTTCGCCACCGCTGCATTGATCATCGTACTTTCGGTATTCAATGGGATAGGTGAATTGTTGCGTTCTCTTTATGCAGCCTTTGATCCCCCGCTCAAGGTTGAAGTTACTACCGGTAAATCTTTTGAGTTTTCGGATTCACTTCGTCAGAAAATTAATGCTGTGCCTGGAATTGGCATCGTAACGGAGGTTATTGAGGATCATGTGTATGTACGTAACCGCGCAGGGGACACAGAAGCGGAAATGGTGGTTACGATGAAGGCAGTAAGCGACAATTTTGCGGATCATCATCGAATGGATGACCATATGGTGAGCGGTAAATTTATTCTTCATCAGGGAGATTTACCTGGTGTGGTGGTTGGTTCAGGAGTTCGCAATACCCTATCTGTTTCAGTAGAAAATAATGTGATTCCAATGCAACTATATTATGTGCGGAATCCGTCGGCTGGTCTTTTAGATCCATCCTCACTATATCATTCACGCTCCGTTCTTCCAACAGGTGTATTTGCCATAGAAAAAAACTTTGATGAAAACTATATCATTGTTCCGATAAACGTTGGTGAAGAGTTATTAGGCTACGAAGGCCGACGAACTTCATTGGAAATTAAGCCCGATCGTAGTGTGGAGGAGGTCAGAAGTGATCTCCGAAAAATTCTGGGAACCAATTTTCAAATTTTGGCCGACGACGAGCAGCACCGCGATCTGTACCGTCTGTTGCGTATTGAAAAAGTATTCACATTTCTTGCCTTGGCACTTTTGATCATCATTGCCTCCATCAATATTTACTTCTCACTCATGATGCTGGTTATTGATAAAAAGAAAGACATTAGTGTTCTACATGCCATGGGTGCATCACCATCATTGATCCGTACCATTTTCTTTTCTGAATCTTTTCTGATCTCCGGAATTGGCACCATTGTCGGACTGGTGGCCGGAGCGTTTATATGCTATTTGCAGCAAACTTTCGGATTGGTTGGAATGGGAATGGAAAATGCTGTTGTTTCGAATTATCCGATCCAAATGCAATGGATGGATTTCTTCCTGGTACTTTCTTTAAATGCTTTGGTAACAGTGCTCATCAGCTGGTATCCAGCCCGAGCCGCAGCAAGATCCTGGTCGCCCGAACTTCTGTAAGGCCACCCCTCGCGTTTTTTTCGTAACTTGCCTATTCTGTCCTGATCCAATTTCGGCTTAAAATGCTTTTTTTGATCAAAAAAGCTGTTTTTAGGCTTAAAAACGGGTTTTGGGGCCGAGCCGAAAAGAATGAAAGTCTCAGCAACCCAGCCATTTCAGATCATCTATTCGTTATACCAACACGAATACCTGGGCATTCTGTTTGAATCCTATATCGTACAATTAGACGATAAAGGCAGACTGACTTTTAGAAATCAGAATATTTCTTCCAAAAACGCGCGTGAATTTGCGAAGGGTCTTGATCAGCGTGACTATGATTTGATCGAGCTAATGGACGGCATGGCCCCGGATCATGTGTTGCGTCATTTTGGTAAGAAGAACTTGAAGCCCTCCGAATATTTCCCAAAACTCTACGATCCTAAAAAAGGAGACGAATTGCTGCAGGAACAAATTGAGGCGTACATGGAACGTCGCAGAGCCTCTATACTGGAAAAACTCAAAGGGAAGCAACTCTTTGAAATGGGAAATGACGGAGAGCCTACGCACAAGAAAATTGAAATTCCTGACGAAAGGGCCTCCATTAAATTTCATTTTTCTCGTAACGAGACCCAAACGACGTATTATCCTACGATTCAGCACGAAGGCAAAAAGATTGAGATAACTTCTCCCGGTTCGTATTTGGTATGTAGGAATCCCGGATGGATTGTAATCGGAAACGTGCTATATGGATTCCAGCATCCCATTGATGGTAAAAAACTTCAGCCTTTTTTAAATAAAAAAATGGTGGTGGTCCCACGCAATCTGGAAGAGTCGTTTTACGAACGCTTCCTGCCTCAGTTGGTTGCCACCTTTGACGACATTGAGGCAATAGGATTTACCATAGATCAAACTCCACTCGATGCACATCCGCTGTTGACAATGTCGGAGCTGGCCACTGTTGATCGATCTTCAAATTTATTTGGAGAAAAACCGGAGCCAGGTGTTCCAGATGATGAGTCTGGTAAAATCTTTTATGATCTTTCTTTTCGCTACGGAAAACATGTTTTTCGCGGCGATGGAGGTGCCCCAGTAAGTGTAACACTGGAAAAAACGGAAGACAGTTATATTTTTCACCGCGTCCGACGCGATCTGGAAGCAGAAAAAAAATATGCTCAGACATTAAATAAGCTTGGTCTCCCGCTCAAGCCATTCCGTTGCTCTGTAGAAAAATCACACGCCTTCAGCTGGCTGAATGAAAACAGAGTTAACCTGCTTAATCTAGGCTTCGAAATCAGTCAGCCCAGAAACAACGACAAAAAATATTTTGTAGGTAAGGCTGTTATTGATCTGGAGGTAAAGGAAAATATTGACTGGTTTGATATTCACGCCACCATACGCTTCGGAGAATTTGAAATCTCTTTTAAAGAACTGCGTAAGCTTATTCTGAAGAAGAAAGTAGAGTTCAAACTTCCCAACGGAGAGATTGCCATTATTCCGGAAGCGTGGTTGGTGAAGTACGGTGATCTGTTTGCGCTGAGCCAGTCAGAGCAGGATACCGAACGCCCTGTATTACGCAAACACCATTTCAGTTTGCTTCGTGATTTGCAGGAAAACAATCTGGCGAAAGTGCAGATGAGCGATCGCATTCGCAGCATCGACAATTTTACCGGAATTAAAAATTACGACCTGCCTCCGGGATTTCTCGGCGAGCTGCGTCCGTATCAGAAGGTAGGATACAACTGGTTGAGATTTTTGAATGAGTTTGGACTTGGTGGTTGCCTCGCCGATGATATGGGTTTGGGTAAAACCGTACAGACCCTGGCCTTGTTGATGTGGGAAAGTCAAAAAGAAGACCCAGGAACTTCACTCATCATCATGCCAACTTCCCTCATATATAACTGGGAAATGGAGGCCTCCAAGTTTGCGCCGTCCATGAAGATTCTGAATTACACAGGATCCAATCGCAAAAAAGATGTTGTTGGCTTTGGTCGTTACGATGTGGTGATTACTTCTTACGGCATCACCCGTCTGGATATTGAATTGTTGGCTAAGTTCAAATTCAACTACATCATCCTCGACGAATCGCAGGTTATTAAAAACCCGACGTCCAATATTTCGAAAGCAGTGATGCAACTTCAGTCACGGTACAAGCTAACGCTAACAGGTACACCGCTGGAGAATACCACCATGGACTTGTGGAGCCAGATGACCTTTATTAATCCGGGATTGCTCGGCGGACAGACCTTCTTCCGAAACGAATTTTTAACTCCTATTGAAAAGAAAGGGGATGAGCAAAAGGCTAAAAAGCTGCATGCCATTATCAAGCCTTTTATTCTGCGTCGATTGAAGTCACAAGTAGCTACCGACCTTCCCGAAAAAACGGAGAACGTACACTACACCAACATGACGCCTGATCAGGAGAAGAAGTATGAGGAGGTTAAGGCGATGTACCGTGAACGTATTTTAACGGAGATCGATAAACAGGGAATTGGAAATACCAAAATGACGTTGCTGGAAGGTCTTACCAGACTTCGCCAGATTTCCAATCATCCACGGATGGTGGATATTTCCTATACCGGCGATTCAGGTAAGATGGAAGATTTGTCGCACATGCTGGAGAACGCCATTGCCGAAGGACACAAACTTTTGGTCTTTAGTCAGTTCGTGAAGCATTTGGAATTGGTTAAAGACAAACTCCGTTCTTTAAAAATTCAGTATTGTTATTTAGACGGCTCCAGTGTCGACCGCAAAGAACAGGTTGAGCGTTTCACAAAAGATGAAACGGTTCGGGTTTTCCTGATTTCAATAAAAGCCGGAGGCCTTGGACTGAATTTGACTCAGGCCGATTACGTATTCATTCTTGATCCCTGGTGGAATCCTGCCGTTGAACAGCAGGCTGTTGACCGCGCGTATCGTATTGGTCAGAAGAAAAAAGTATTCACGTATCGTTTCATCACGAAGAATACCGTTGAGGAAAAAATTCTTCAGTTGCAAAAGCGTAAACAGAAGCTCAGCGATACGCTGATTACGACGGAAGAGAATATCATCAAGTCTCTGACCCGGGAGGATATTGAAATGTTGTTGGCGTAAGACCAGCCCTTTCAAGAATATCTCTTTCTCAACAGTTCCTTTACAAAGACATTAATGCCCCACTGATCCGCCAGTGGCTTGCGTGAATACGGTTCCGTAGGCATATAATCCGGAGGACCAAACTCGGTAAGTATAGTCAGGGCTTTGCCTTCTTTGCGCTTTCGTTCGGCCACCACATCCCACCATTTCACATGAGCCTCTACTGCTTTGGCCCACTCGGGAGCTTGTGGATCACTGACTTGAGGACCTTCGGCATGACCAATTCTGGCGTGAATGTGCTCTGTTTTGGACAATGCCAAAGCAACGGTCTCCGACTGATCTTCTAAAAGCGATTCGTGAACTACACACCAGTGCGATAAATCGGCTGTAACTCGTAAGTCGGGAATTTGATCGATATATGTTTTCGCAACCGGAGCAGAATACAGAATGCGCCCGCGATGCGTTTCGTGACAAACGGTTATACCACTTCCCTGCGATTCCCGATAACTCACGTCAATAATTTTTTTATTGTCTTCAAAAGTGAACCAGTCTTTCCCGGAGTGACAATTGATGTACAGCGGTTTCATCGAAAGCGCTGTTTGTAAGGCCTTATGAAATTGTTCCAGGTGTTTTGCTGGATCACGATCACTGCCGCCGATCAGAAGTCCAAATTTCAATTCATGCTTTGACATGGCCTTAAGAAACTCTTCACGACTTTTCGAATCGAGGGGCGCCCATACTTCTACTCCATCGTAACCACTTTGAGCAACTTTTTTGGCGAAGGCTTCCCAGTTTCCGCTGAAGCCCCAGTTGGTGGCGAGCACTTGAAGTGTAAAGCCAGGCTGCGCCGCAGAAAAAATGTTATTTTTTGATGTAGCCTCCAGTGCACTCAATAGTGCTGAAGCCAGTGAAACTTTTTCAACAAATCTTCTTCTGGACGAATTCATAGACCTTTTATAACCTCCCACATTTTTTCTGCCACCAGACGATTTCCCAATTCATTCAGATGCACGCGATCGGTAGTCAGAATACCTGCTTCTTTGTTTTCAGGATTGTTTTTGAGATTGTAATCCAGAAAGGCCTTGCGCAGATCAACAACAGGGATCTGATTGGCAGTAGCCAGCTTTCGAATGATGGCGCTGTATTTATTCAGGTCGCCATCCAGTTGGTTGCTGAAATCGGTTCGCTCTCCGATTACCGCAGGAGTACAGACAACCACTTTGCTGTTTTGCGATTTGAGCTTCGTGATGATGGCCTGGTAGAATTTTTCAAACTTATCTGCATCTGTTCCGGTGCCAAACGATTGCTTATGCCAGACGTCGTTTACGCCTACATAAATAACTACGATGTCCGGTTTGGCAGCGAGTACATCCTGCTCCATTCTTAAGTACAGGTCATACACTTTGTTGCCACCGATACCAGATCCGATAAAATCAAAGGTGTTGGCAGCGCCAGACAAATCTTTCATCATGGTGATGTAACCGCCTGGTTTAACACCGGCTTCTGTGATGGAATCGCCGAAAAAAACGACTTTCTTTTTTTGCTGAGGACCGAAGGCGAACAAAGTGATGGCCATGATCAACAGAACTGTTTTGTGAAAAGATGGCATGGTTTAAGGATGTTGATATTAAAAATACGGATTTTAGCAGGAATGTTGCGCGGCTTACTCATCGATTTCCTTACTGGCTACGTCCGACTCGGTCTTCGCTTTTATTTCCGGAGGCTGGATGTATTTGGTTTGGATCAACTCCCGACTCAAGGTGCAGTGTTGTTTGCCGCGAATCATCAAAACTCATTTCTGGATGCGTTGATTTTAGCTGCAGTTCAGTCTCGTCGGATGCATTATCTGGTCCGTGCTGATGTCTTTAAAAAACCATGGGCCTCTAAAATACTTCGTACGCTGAATATGATGCCCGTATTTCGATTCCGCGATGGCTGGCAATCGATTGGAAAGAATACCGATAGTTTTGAAAAAGTTGCTGCTGTACTTCAGCAACAAGAAGCCGTTTTGATATTTCCTGAGGGCAATCATAGTTTACTTCGTCGCCTGCGTCCGCTCAGCCGTGGATTTACGAAGCCCTTAGCATTGGCTCTTCAACAAAATCCTGATTTAGTTATTTCTGTTGTTCCGGCAGGATTGAATTTCACCGACCACCAGCGTTTCCGTTCAGAAGCGAGCGTTTATTTTGGAAAACCTATTCCGGTAAACGAATTTTTTAAGGGAGGTGTGCTTGATGCTAATGGACTTCGGGAAAGGCTTTCTGATGAAATGAAGCAATTGATTGTGCATGTTGAAGATCTACGCATGTATGAAGAATCGATAAAAAAACTTGAGCTGGCTGGTGTTGATTTTACCGATCCTGTTACCGCTAATCGAATGTTGGCCGGAGATAGTCACATTTCAATGACATCTTTTCGTAATTCACAACGAAGCAAGAGTGATTTTTTGTTTAGATGGACTCACTTTCCGGTACTGCTTGGTTGGCGCAAGCTCCAGTCGAAGATTAAGGATCCTGTGTTTGTAGCTTCTATTAAGTTCGTCTATGGCATTTTCTCCATTCCTCTTTTTTATGGAGTAGTATGGATGATGTTATCGTTTTTACTGGGTTCTGTTTTTGGATGGTATTTTATTGTCTTTGCCATCCTCACGATTTTGCTGATCTAATAGAATTCAACAGGTGTTGGATCAATTTAGTTTCTAACTTCCTACTCCTCACTATTTTTCAGGCTTCCCAATAAAATGTCTGTACCATCCACAACGATCTTCCCTTTTTTCTCTCCCCCTTCAAACGCAAACGCGCAGTAACCGGCCGAGCACGATCCTTTGGTAATGGATGTCATTTCATAGGTTCGTGTACCGGTTTCCAGAAAGATGTAGTCCGCACCCTCAAAGCTGACAAAACATTTTTCGGGTAACGAAGCAATTTCACCGGTTCCTGTTTCGATTACGGCACTGAGGAACATGCCCGGCATGAGCTGATTATCGTGTTTGTCGAGGTGACCGTGTACTCTGACGGTTCTGTCTTCGCTGATTTCTTTTCCAACCAGATAAACAGAAGCTGTACGCTCCTGATTTTCGTTAGCTAACCGAAAGCGTATTTTTTGCCCTTTCTTGATTTTCAAAATATCTTTTTCAAAAATGTGCAGCTCCGCATGAAGGTGTTCGGTATCTACAATCCGGAACATCGACTGTTCCGGTGCTACGAACATGCCCAGATTTACATCTACTTTGGTAACAAAACCACTGATTGGAGACGGAATCGTAATCTCGTCGCGAATACCTTCTTTCTCCAAAGATTTTCCATCGAGGTGAATCAGCCGAAGGGTTGCTGCTAAAGCCTGATGACGGGCCTTCGCTTTTCCTTGATCGGCTCGTGCTTGTTGCAATGTTTTTTGAGAATTGATGTTTTCTTTGGCGAGAGACTCCTGACGATCCAGTTCCTGCGTGGTAAGGTTAAGTTGACTGACGCTTTCCAGGTAATCCTGCTGAAGTTGAATGTAATTGGGGTGACGCAGTTTCACGATCGTTTCACCCTTTCTCACACGTGCTCCTTGAAGCAAGGTTGTTTCACTAACAAACCCGCCCAGTGGAGCGGCAATGGTTACCATATTTTGAGGTGGCACATCGAGCATACCGGTTGCCTTGACTTCATCGGACATAATCCGCATCTCGGGTTCGGTTGTGGTGATTTGAACAATTTTGGCCTGCTCTTCAGTGAGTGTCAGGGAATTTTCTGATTGCACGGATGCTTCCTCCGCTGTGCCTTCCGTTGAGGTTTCTGTTTTACTGCATCCAGTGAACAGGAATGCGATTAAAAGAAAGCTGAGTTGTGCGATATGTTTGATGGTAGTCATGTTGATCAATTCTGTCCGTTGAGGTAATGAATTTTTAAGATGGTTTTATTGTAGCTGTTCAGAGCATTTAGGTAGCTGGTCTGAATCTGCAGTGCACTGCGCAAGGCCAGGAGATAGTCGTTGAATCCGAGTTCCCCTTGCTTGAACGCCAACTGTGCCTGACGGATAATCAGTTCAGCTTGTGCAATGGCGCTTGATTCGTAATACCGTAAAGATGAGTTGGCTTTTTCCAGCTCTTGCAGTGATTCCTGGTAGCGGTTTTTAAATTCATTGGAAGTCTGAAGTGCTTTTCTTTCCAAAGCCTGAGCATTCAGGTTGGCCGCACGACTTCGCGCGAGCTGCGGACCTGCCCAAAGGGGCACAGACAATCCAAGTTGAATACCGGTAAACCGTTTGTCCTTGTCAAAAAAAACATCTTGGCCTTTTAGATTCTGGAAACCAATCAGACTTTGATTGAAATAACCGACGGTTACATCAGGCATGAGCAGATTACGCTGTAGTCTGGAATATTGTTGACCGATAATTGCCTGTTGCCGCATCAAGCCAACAGCAGGATGCTGGTCTGCAACAGCAGTATCTAGTTGAGCGGGCAGCGGGAGTTTTTCAAATTGCCCTGACATGGGTCGTTGTTCTTCGATAAAGAGAAGTTTTCGTAGCCTCAATTCTTGTATTCTGATGTCGGATTCCTGCTGCATGAGTTGATTGTGCGCTTCCATTGACTGCGTTTCGGCAGTTATTTTTTCCAAAAGTGTAGCTTCTCCTGCCCGAAATCTCGAGGCCGTTGCCTGAGCGCTGGCAGTGAGGATCGAATCCTGCCGTTGCAGCAATCGCTTAAGCGCCTGCAGATACAAGAGGTCATCAAATGCCAACCTGACTTCGTAGGCCAATTCGTTACGAACAACATCAAGACTTTTGCCGGCACCTACAAAATTTTCTCTGGCTAACCGTGCCTGGGCAGCCATGGTAGTGGGAAGTGGTAGAGTTTGACTGATGGTGATGTTGTTGTCCTTGTTTACGGAATTGTATTCTCCACTCATCCATAGTACAGAAAATTTTCCCATCTCTGAGGCGGTAGCACGAAGAGCCTTTGCTTCACGCACAAAGAGTTCAGCAGCTTGTACAGAAGGATTATTTTTTAGTGCAATCGCCACAGCTTCATCTGCAGTTACCGGTTGTGCAACAACGATGCCTGCGGCAACCGTAAAAATTAAAATCACGAAAAGTGTTCTCATCAGCTTAAGCATTTTCCTGTGCATGTTTTCGTTCAAAGTACGTGTACAACACAGGCAGTACGACCAGTGTAAGTAATGTTGCCGAAACGAGTCCGCCAATGACTACGGTAGCCAATGGTCGTTGTACTTCCGATCCGGAGGAGGCCGAAAGAGCCATGGGCAGAAATCCTAGCGATGCTACCAATGCTGTCATGATCACTGGTCGGAGTCGAACGGAAGTGCCTTTACGCACTACTTCGTTTAGATCTAACTGTGGTTCTTCAGTACGGATGTGATTGAATTCGGCGATCAGAACGATGCCATTAAGAACAGCTACGCCGAAAAGTGCGATAAAACCAACTCCGGCGGAAATACTAAAGGGCATATCCCGAAGCCATAATGCAAGGATGCCGCCAATAGCCGATAATGGAATGGCCGTGTAAATCAGTAAACCGTGACGAATGGAGTCAAAGGCAAAGAAGAGCAGAAGAAAAATTAGCAAAAGGGCAATCGGAACAGCGATGGCCAGACGTGTCTTAGCTTCTTCCAGGTTTTTGAAAGAACCAGAGTATTGAAGAAAGTAGCCGGGCTTGAAACGTATTTGCTTTTCAATTTTTTTGTTGATCTCATCAACGATGCTTTCGACATCCCGCCCACGGACGTTAAATCCAACAGTAACGCGGCGCTTCGCATCATCGCGCTGAATTTGATTAGGGCCTGTTTCCAGACTCACGTCTGCGACCTGCTCCACGGTTACGGGTACGCCACGCGGCGATACGATGAAAAGTTTTTTGATGTCGTCAATGTTTTCACGGCTTTTGGAATCCAGTCGCACAACCAAGTCAAACCGACGCTCACCTTCGAAAACCTGTCCGGCAGTCTCTCCTGCAAAACCGGTGCGAACCGTACGGTTTACCTCTTCGACGCTTAGTCCAAACAAGGCCAGTCTTTCACGGTCAAAGCGAATCACGACCTGCCGCAGTCCACCAATCGGCTCAACAAAAATGTCGGTGGCACCTTCCACTGTTTGGGCAATTTTTCCAATTCTTCCGGCATAGGCAGAAAGTTGTTCAAGATCTTCGCCATAAACCTTGATGACCACATCCTGACGCGCGCCGGTCATCAGCTCATTGAAGCGCATTTGAATAGGTTGTTGAAATCCGAACGAAACGCCAGGAATTTTTTCTTGAAGTTTTTGAGACATTTTTTCTGCCAACTCATCACGTGTCTTTGCCGAAGTCCATTCGCTTTGGTCTTTCAGAACGACCATCAGATCGCTCGCTTCCATCGGCATGGGGTCTGTCGGAATTTCGGAAGTACCCGTTTTTCCCATCACATTTTCAACTTCAGGGAAGTGATCTAGTAGCACTCTTGCAGCTTTTTGTGTGGCTTCTACGCTTCCTTTTAAGGCACTGCCGGTAAGCAGTCGTGTTTCAACGGCAAAGTCACCCTCATCCAGAGTAGGAATAAATTCGCCTCCCAGCGTAGTAAACAGCCATAAACTTCCCACCAGTGCAGCGGCTGCTATCACCATTACTTTCATTCGGTGCTGAAGAGCCAGATGAATCGTGGGCCTATAGATTTTGAGCAGACCATCCATCAGTCTATCGGCAATTCCCTTTTGATGTCCTGTTTTTTTACTCAGCATCAATGCTGAGATCATGGGGACATAGGTGAGGGATAAAATCAA